>CADCQZ010000072.1 GCA_902803675.1 uncultured Eubacteriales bacterium | reverse complement strand
CGGTTCGGACGGTCTGTCCGGCATCACAGCCAATCCCACTATCGGCGTATTCAGCGATCTGCTGACCGCCATGGGCGGCAGCACCATCCTCACCGAGGTGCCGGAGATGTTCGGCGCCGAGACGATCCTGATGGGCCGCTGCGTCGATGAGGCGGTCTTTGACAAGACCGTGAAGCTCATCAACGACTTCAAGGATTACTTCACCTCCTCCCACATGCCCGTGTACGAGAATCCCTCTCCGGGCAACAAGGCTGGCGGCATCACCACCCTGGAGGACAAGGCGCTGGGCTGCACCCAGAAGAGCGGCTCCTCCCCCGTCCGGGACGTGCTCTCCTACGGCGAGAGGCTGACCGAAAAAGGGCTCAACCTGCTCAGCGCGCCGGGCAACGACCTGGTGGCTTCCACAGCCCTGGCCGTTTCCGGCGCCCAGATGGTGCTGTTCTCCACCGGCCGCGGCACGCCCTTCGGCTGCCCCGTGCCCACCGTCAAGATCGCGTCCAACTCCCCGCTGGCTCAAAGGAAGAAGAACTGGATCGACTTCAACGCCGGAAGGCTCCTTGACGGCCTCACCCTGGATCAGCTGGGACAGGAACTGACGGACCTGGTGCTCAGGATCGCGTCCGGCCGGAAGACCCGGAGCGAGGAGAACGGGTTCCGCGACCTGGCCATCTTCAAGAAGGGCGTCACTCTCTGACAGACCGTATAAAGACTCCGCGATAAAAATGTTTCACGTGAAACATCGGTTCCACGGACCGCCCGTCCGTCCCCTTTGTTTCACGTGAAACATTTTTGGTCTGTATTTTTCTTTATCGGATCTACCCGAGGATCAGGTGCTTGAGCACCTCCACCGCCTTCTCCATCTCCCGGACGCAGGCGAACTCGAAGACCCCGTGATAGTTGCGGCCGCCCGTGCCCAGGTTGGGACAGGTCAGGCCCATGAAGCTCAGGCGCGCGCCGTCGGTGCCGCCCCGGATGGGCACGAACTTCGGCTCCAGGCCCGCTTTCCTCAGGGCTTCCGTGGCCCGCTTAAGCACCTCGGGCCGCTTTTCCACCTGCTCGCGCATATTGTAGTAGCTGTCCCTCATCTCCAGGAGGAAGCGCTCCTCCCCGTATTTCTCATTGAGATATCCGATGATGCGCCGCACCGTCTCCTTGCGCTTCTCGAATTTGGCCCGGTCGTGATCCCGGATGATGTACTGCAGACGGGCCTCCTGCTCCGCGCCCTCGATGGCGCACAGGTGATAGAAACCCTCGTAGCCCTCCGTGTATTCCGGCGCTTCCTGCTGCGGCAGCATGCTGTTGAACTCCATGGCCAGCTTGGCGGCGTTGATCATCTTGTTCTTGGCGCTGCCCGGATGGATGGAGAAGCCCCGGACCGTGACGCGCACCGACGCGGCGTTGAAGTTCTCGTACTCCACCTCGTCCACCGCGCCGCCGTCCATGGTGTAGGCGAAGTCGGCCCCGAAGCCCGGGACGTCGAACAGATCCGCGCCCCGGCCGATCTCCTCGTCGGGGGTGAAGCCGACCGAGATCCTGCCGTGCTTCAGTTCCGGATGAGCGAGCACGTATTCGCACAGCGTCATGATCTCCGCCACGCCCGCCTTGTCGTCCGCTCCCAGCAGGGTGGTGCCGTCGGTGACGATCAGGTCCTCGCCCTCAAGGGCCTTCAGATCCGGAAAGTCCTTCACGCGCATCACGATGTTCTTTTCCTCGTTCAGCACGATGTCCCCGCCCCGGTAGGTGACCCGCCTGGGCCTGATGGGTGAGCCGGGCACCGCGTCCACCGTGTCCATATGGGCGATCAGGCCGATGTTCGGCGCCCCGGGATCATTGCCGGGGATGCTGCCGTACACATAGCAGTGCTCGTCCATTTTGACCTTCTCCATCCCCATGGCCGTCATCTCGTCCCTGAGCAGTTCCGCCAGGGCCCACTGTCCCTTGGAGGAAGGGCAGTCCGGACAGTTCTCATCGCTGGTGGTATCCAGCGCCACATACTTCAGAAACCGATCGATCAGTGACATTTGATCATACCTCCCGTCAGGTTTTGACCATCTTATCACGCGCGGCCCGGCTCCGCAAGCCCTTTTGACCCGGTGACGGCGCCCGCCGGGCCCCGGGACGGGAGGGGACCGAGGCCGCATTTTTCTTGACCGGAGGGTCCGCCGAGGATATAATCTACCTATAAAATATGGGAGGAACGTCATGGCAGAAAAATGTCTGATCCTTTTCATGATCCTCATCCTGGCGGTCTGCCCCGCCCTGGCGGAAACGCCCCGCGCGGACGACCTGACATACATCGTGCTTGAGGACGATACCGCCGCCGTCACCGGTTACTACGGGGAAAAAGAGACCCTCAGCCTGCCCCATGTCCTGGACGGCCATCCCGTCTCGGGGATCGGGGAGATGGCCTTCGCCAACAACGTGACGCTCAAAAAGCTGATCCTGCCCGAGGGCCTCAAATATATAGGAAGACGGGCCTTTTTCCGGTGCACGTCCCTGGAGACCGTCAGGCTGCCCAGGAGCCTGGAGAGCATCGGGGAGGAAGCCTTCATCTTCTGCCGGTACCTGACCAACATCGCCATCCCCCAGAATACACTGGACCTGGGGAAGGGCGCTTTTTCCGACTGCTACAGCCTGGTGGATATCGACCTGCCGGAGGGCCTTGAGGAGGTGACAGAATGCCTGTTCCAGTTCTGCCCCGCCCTCACAAGGGTCTATCTGCCCCACAGCATCCGGAAGATCGGTGATTTCGCGTTCTTCGCCTGTGTGGAGCTTTCGGACATCGAGCTCCCCGAGGGCCTTCAGGTCATCGGCAAGCAGGCTTTCTTCCAGTGCCAGGCCATCACCACCCTGAAGATCCCTTCCACCGTGGAGGACATCGGCACCGGCGCTTTCTCCCAGTGTGCCGGCCTGCGCCCCATGGTGTACGCGGATTCCTTCGCCCAGAGGCATTTCAGGAAGCAGGAGATCTATCACACGGTGCTCAACATGCT
>CADCQZ010000071.1 GCA_902803675.1 uncultured Eubacteriales bacterium | reverse complement strand
GCCGTTTCGATCTGGCGGAGCACGGCGTAGGCGATCTCCGACTGCCTGACGGTCAGATATTCGTCCTCCGGCAGTTCCGCGAAGAAACGGTACCACATGAGCGCGTCTTTCTTGCTGATCTTCATTTGAGCCTGTACCCCGCTTTCATCCGTTCGATCAGTGAATTCCCGTTCTTTTTAAGATAGTCTCTCCCCCGGCGCCAGTCCGGGCAGATCCTCTCCACGTCGCGCCAGAAAGCCGCGGAGTGATCCATGTGCTTTCGGTGGCACACCTCATGGGCCACCAGGTAATCCTGCACGTAATCCGGCGTGAGCATGACAAGGCAGTTGAAGCTCAGGTTCCCCTGAGATGAACAGCTGCCCCATTTGGACACCTGATTGCGCACCGTGATCCTGCCGCAGGTCACGTTGGCCTTCGCGGCGTAAAAGCGCACCTTTTCCGGCAGCACCCTCAGGGCCTCATCGGCCAGCGCCGAGACCTCCTCCGGGGTGATGGGCTCCACCCGTGCCTTGTCCAGGACCTCCGCTTTCTTAAGGCGCATCTTCTCGATCCCGGGCCAGTTTTTTTCAAGCAGGGTCCGCACATCGCTTTCGGAAGCGGCGCGGGGCGCCCGGACGGACAATGTGCCGTCCTCGAGCGCGTCGATACGGTACGTTTTGCGGATCTGTCTTTCCACACGCACCGTGACGGATCTGAATTCAAAAGTATCTGCCAAATGCCCCGCCCTTTCCCGCGTTTCTCACACGGCATTCAAAGAGCCCCATCATCAACAAAAGCCTCCATGCCGGTTCGGGCATGGAGGCTTCCCTGACGCAGGGATCACCTGTTCAGGAGTTCATGTACGAAGCGGATCTGTTCCGCCGTCAGGTCCAGATTGTCACTGTTGGCGGAGCCGGTGCTGCTGTCCTCGATGAGGGCCAGCTTGGTGTCCTTTTCCGTGACCGTGTTGTGCCACAGGGACCTGGGGATATTGTACACCTTCATGGGCTCCATGTCCACCGCCCGGATATCCAGGCCCTTTTCGGTCTCGTTGGCGTACAGCAGCGTGCAGCGGCCGGAGAGCAGGATGAACAGCTCGTCGGTCTCGTTGTGGCGCTCCAGATTGTTGATGTTTTTGATATCGTTCATCGGCTTCCAGTTCTTGATGCCGACCATCCACTTTTCATTCTCGAAAACGCGGGTCATGCCCTCGCCCTCAAACGCGTACTTCAGGATCTCCATGTTCAAACTTCCTTTCTTATTTGCGGCCGATCACGCGGCGGCAGGCCTCTTTGATCGCCTTGTCGGTCAGGCCGTAAGCTTCAAACAGCATGGGCGGCTTGCCGCTCTGGCCGAAGCGGTCCATGATGCCCACACGCTCGAAGGGCACGCACTGCTTGTCCGCCAGCACCTCGGCCACGGCGGAACCCAGGCCGCCGATGATCGAGTGTTCCTCGGCGGTCACCACAGCCCCGCACTCCTTCGCGGCGCTGATGACGGCATCCCGGTCCAGGGGCTTGATGGTGTGCATGTCGATCACGCGGGCGCTGATGCCTTCATCGGCGAGAGCTTCCGCGGCCAGGACAGCCTGGGGCACCATGATGCCGCAGGCGATGATCGCCACATCCCTGCCGTCCCTGAGCAGATTGGCCTTGCCGATCTCAAAGGGAGTATCCTCGGTGGTGCACACGTCGGTGGGCAGACGGCCGGTCCTGATATAGACGGGGCCCGGGTATTCGGCGGCCGCGAACACGGCCTTTTCCATCTCCACGGCGTCGGCGGGCACCAGCACCGTCATGTTGGGAAGGGTGCGCATCAGGGAGATGTCCTCCACCGCCTGATGGCTGCCGCCGTCCTCACCGCAGCTGGGGCCGGCGTGGGAGCAGCCGATCTTCACATTCGCCTTGGAGTAGCAGATGGAGTTCCTGATCTGCTCAAAGGCACGGCCGGCGCCGAAAACGGCGAAGGTGCTCGCGAACACCGTGTATCCGCAGTGGGAAAGCGCGGCGGAAGCGGTCATCATGTTGCCCTCGGCGATGCCGAAATTGTAGAACCGGTCGGGATGGGCGTCGGCGAAAAAGGCCGTCATCGTCGCGTGCGCCAGGTCGGCGTCGCACACCAGCACCTTGTCATTCACGTCCCCGAGCTTTTTCAATGCCTCGCCGTAAGCGATGCGGGTCGATTTCTTTTCAGCCATATTCACACCTCCAGCTCGCGTATCGCCGTTTCGTAAGCCGCCTGATCCATCGGCTTGCCGTGCCAGCCCACCTGATTTTCCATGAAGGAAACGCCCTTGCCCTTGATCGTGTTGCAGCAGATGAAGCGGGGCTTGCCTGAGGTGGGCCGCTTGAGCGCTTCGGTGATGGCGTCCACGTCGTGGCCGTCCACAGTGATGGTCTCCCAGCCGAAGGCTTCATACTTCGCGCAGATGTCGCCCAGATCCATGACCTTGTCATTGGGGCCGTCGATCTGAAGGCCGTTGTGGTCCAGCAGGATCGTCAGGTTGTCCAGGTGATAATGGGCGGCCGCCATGGCGCTCTCCCAGATGATGCCTTCCTGGCTCTCACCGTCGCCGGTGACGCAGTATACCTTGAAATCATGGCCCGGCCGCTTGCCCGCCAGGGCAAAGCCCACCGCCCAGCTGGCACCCTGTCCCAGGGAACCGGTGCTGGCGTCGATGCCGGGGCACTTGTTCATATCCGGATGGCCCTGCAGGAAGCTGCCCAGCTGGCGCAGGTTTTTGAGCTCCTCCCGGGGGAAGAATCCCTTGTCCGCCAGGATGGCGTAAAGGGTCGGGCAGGCATGCCCTTTGCTGAGCACGAAGCGGTCCCTCTCGGGCCATTTGGGATCCTTGGGGTCATAGCGCATGACGTTCTCGTAGAGGGCCTGGAGCATCTCCACGCAGGAGAGAGATCCGCCCGGATGACCGGACTGGCACGCGTAGAGCATATCCAGCACATCCCGCCGGTACTGCCGTGCCTTCAAAGCCAGATTCTGATCCATTTTTTTGCCTCTTTCCGTGTAATATTATTCAAAAGCAGCTCTCAGCCCTTGACCGCGCCGGCAGTCAGGCCCGCGACGAGCCGTTTCTGAGCGAAGAAGAACATGACGCAGACCGGGATGACCGTGATGATCCCGCCCGCGGTGATCAGATCCCACTGCACGCCCAGCTGGCCCACCAGCATCTTGAGCGACACGGGGATCGTTCGGCTGTTCTCGTTGGTGAACAGTACCGCGAAGGTATACTCGTTCCAGCTCTGCATGAAGATGTACACACCGGTGGCCAGCAGGCAGGGCAGAAGCACCGGAAGCACGATCTTGATGAAGGCCTGGGCCCTGTCGGCGCCGTCGATCATGGCCGCTTCCTCCATGGACAGGGGCAGGTCATTGAGGTAGCCGTTGAGCAGCCAGACGGAGAAGGGGATGGTAAAGGTGGTATAGCTCAGCACCAGGGACGCCGGGGTGTAGAGCAGCTTCAACTGCCGCATGATCGTGAACAGCGGGATCAGGAGCAGCACCGTCGGAAACATGTTGTTGGTCAGGAACAGGATCATCAGGGGTTTCCGGCCCACGAAACGGAACCGGGAGAACGCGTAGGCCGCCAGGGTGGATACCGCCAGGGACACCAGGGTGGTGATGACGGCCACGATGAGGCTGTTCTTCATGGGATGCAGGAAATTGTACTGGCCGAACAGGTGCTCGTAAGCCTGGAAGGAAGGATGGGTGGGCCAGTAGATCACCTTGACGGAGTGGAGCTCATCCGGCAGCTTCAGGCTGGTGATGAATGTCCAGTAGAAGGGGAACAGAAGGTAGATCAGGAACAGGATCAGCGGGATCCACAGAAGGAAGACCCGGGAGATGTTCTTTTCGCCGATCAGGCGCTCGGAGCCGGTATTCTTTTTCATTTTCTCAGCCCTCCTGATCCTTGAAAGTGCTGCGCAGATAAGGGATGGAAGCCAGAAGCAGGATCAGCATCAGCATGATGGCCATGGCGCTGGCGTAACCCATATCCAGGGCGTTGGCTTTCTTGTAGATGTAGACGCTCAGGGTCTGTGTCGCGTAGGCGGGGCCGCCCTCGGTCATGTTGAAGATCACGTCCACCGAATTGGCCACCCAGATGATCCTGAGCATGGTGGTGACGAAGATCGTGTTGCGCAGGCTGGGGATCGTGACGTAGAACAGCTTCTTGATGCCGGTGGCGCCGTCGATGTCGGCGGCCTCATACAGGTCATACGGGATGCCCTGCAGGCCCGCCAGGATCATCAG
>CADCQZ010000070.1 GCA_902803675.1 uncultured Eubacteriales bacterium | reverse complement strand
TCACGCGAGATGCTTTCCCAGGATGATCTCCGTGGGCTGTTCGTGCCCGGGAAAGGGCAGTGTGAAAGCGCCGCAGTCCCGGTATCCCAGGGCGCGGTAGAAGTGCTGGGCTTCCTCGTCGGCCTGGGTGGAAGTGAGCGCAAGATCGAACCCCCGGGCAGCCATGTCCTTTTCCCAGTGAGCCATGAGCGCCCTGCCGCATCCCTTTCCGCGGGCGTCCTCCCGGATACGGATCAGATCGCAGAAGGGGATCTCGTCCCAGAACAGGGAAAAGCGCAGGATGCCGGCGGGGCTCTCCGACAGGAAAAGCACATAGCCCATCCGGTCCCGCACCTTGCGGTCAAAGCCCCCGGGGCTCAGATGCCCATCCAGGGAAGACCAGAAGGCCCGGTCCGCCTGTGTGACCGGGCGGACCGATATGGGATCCCTCATCACAGACGGGCGCGGATCAGTTTGATCAGATCCGCGTACTCCGCGTCCGTAAGGCGCACCCGTTTGGGATCCATGGCGAAAACGCCGCCCCACTCGAAATCGTCGTCCTTATACTTGGGCACCAGGTGGACATGCAGGTGATGCATCTTGTCCCCGTAGGCCCCGAAATTGATCTTGTCCGGATGGAACAGGTCGTGAAGGATCTGAGCCGTGTGGGCCACGTCCTCCATGAACTGGGCCCGCTCCTCCTTCGTCAGATCCGTCACGTCGTCCACATGGCGTTTGCAGGCTACGATGACCCGGCCCTTATGGCTCTGTTCCCTGAACAGGATCACCTTGGACATGGGCAGTTCGCCGATCTTGATGCCGAACGCGTCAAGGAGCGCGCCCTCGGAGCAGTAAGAGCAGTTGAGCATTTCTTCCGTCATAGCGATGACCTCCCGATAAATGATATGATCCGCCAAACGCGGTTGGGGCCTTTATCAGCTCCCGGCGGAGCGGTAGTGCCGCATGGCTTTCTGAAACACCAGACAGATGACGCCGAACGCGGCGGCGCCGGACAGGGGGCACAAAAACGCGGTCCAGGCCGGCCAGGGAAAGAGGGGCTTGTCCAGGATATAGCCGGCGGGCACCTGCAGCACCAGAGCGAAGGGCGCGAAGGCCGTGAACAGGATCCTTAAAGGGCGGGGATAGATATCCACCGGGTACTCACAGGCGCTGCGCCCGCCGTAGGTGACGGCGTTGACCAACTCCACGGACTTGACGCTGTAGATGCAGAAGACGGCCTCGATGAGGAACAGCCCCAGGATGAGGAGCACACCGAAGAAGACGGCCTCCCCCATCAGCAGGACCTTGAGGAACGTCCAGCGGACTTTCGACAGACGGCAGCCGATCGCGAGAGCGGCCACGCCCACGGCGATGCAGGTGATCCGCCGGGGATCCACCGCGCTGCAGATCACCTGGGTGAGCACGCCCCGGGGCCGGAGCAGGAGAGTGTCCAGCCGGCCGGATCGCACCAGGGAGGGGAACTCCCCCGTGACGCCCCGCCCGAAGCACTCGGTGATGTAGAAGGTGACCGCCATGATGCCGAAAAAGAAGAACAGATCCCCCGCCTGCCACCGGTCCAGACGGTCGAACCGGTCGATGATCAGGATCAGCGCCAGCATCTCGCCCCCCTCCATGATGAGCTGGGCCAGGGTCTGCAGGATAAAGGAGAGGGGATATTCCATCTGGGACTTGAGCAGCATGCCCATGGACTTCAGATAGAGCTTCACCGTATCCATCCGCTCAGCCCCCCTGCACCACGAGACGACGGCGGTTGCGCCGCCAGAGGAGGGAACCGCAAAGCACAAGACACACCGTCCACGCCGCCTGGAGGATCAGCGCCGAAAAAGCCCTTTCGGGCGGACAGGCACCGGTGTACAGACGGATCGGCGCGTCCAGGAGCTGAGCGTAGGGCGTCAGGGTGATCACGCGCTGCCAGGCGTCCGGGAACAATGTGAGGGGCAGGAGATTGCCGCTCAGGATCATCATCAGCATGTTCAGCATCGCCTGGATGCCCCGGGGATCCAGGGTGCGCATGGTGATGCCCATCGTGATGTTCTCCAGCGCCGACACACACATGAGGCCCAGAGCGAGCGCCGTGAGGCTCAGGAGCAGGCCGGGCAGGGACGCGGGCAGAGCGATGCCCCACCCCGCGGGCAGGAGAGCCGCGACCGTCAGCATGGGCACCGCCCGCATCAGGCTGCCCGTCAGCTTCTGGGCCGCGATACGGGCGAAATAAAAGCCGTACAGGTCCACGGGCCGGCACAGGTCGTAGGCGATCGAGCCGGTGCGGATCTTGTCCATCAGGTCCGGATCGGTGGCGAAGAGCATCCTGAAGAAGGCCTGCTGGAGCCACACGTAGGTGACCACGTCCTGTAAGGGCAGGTTTTGGGGCCGGGATGAGTAGAGCGCCCGGTCGAGAGCGATCAGGATGAGCCCGAAAAAGACCTGGCACACGATGCCGCCCAGCATGGCGCCCCGGTACTGGGTCTCCATCCGCTGCCGGAGGCGGAACACGGAAAAATAACTCCTCACAGCGCCATCTCCCTGTACATGTCCGCGATCATCTGATCGATGTTCCGGGGCCGGATGGTGATCTCACGGACGGTACCCGCCTGACGGAGCAGGGAAAGGAGCTCGTCCGCCCGGGCGCGGCGGGGATCATAGGTGACGGTGAGCGTGTCCCCCTCGAAGGAAGCCGAAAATCCCTCGGGCAGGGGCGGCAGCGCCGCGGCCCCGTCGAAGCGTGCCTGCGCCGTGCGGGTGGTGTCGTAGCGGCTGAGCAGGACGGGGAAACCGCCGTCGAACAGCTTCCTGCCGCGGCCCAGCACCATCACCCGGGAACACAGAGCGGCAACATCCTCCATATCGTGGGTGGTGAGGAAGATCGTGGTGCCGTTTTCGCGGTTCTCCCATTTCAAAAAGTCCCGCAGAGCCAGCTTGCTGACCGAGTCCAGACCGATGGTGGGCTCGTCCAGGAACAGTATCTCCGGCCGGTGCAGCAGCGAGCCGCACAATTCGGCGCGCATGCGCTGGCCCAGGCTCAGGAGCCTTAAGGGTGTGCGCATCAGGTCCTCCAGACGCAGCACCTGTTTAAGCTCGTCCAGGCGCTTACGGTACTGATCCTCCGGGATCCGGTAGATATCCTTCAAAAGGGCGTAGCTGTCCAGGATGGGCACGTCCCACCAGAGCTGCACCCGCTGACCGAACACCACGCCGATGCGGCTCACGTGCTGCTTCCGGTCCCGCCAGGGCACCAGGCCGCCCACGTCCATATCGCCCTTGTCCGGCGTGAGGATGCCGGACAGGATCTTGACCGTGGTGGATTTGCCCGCGCCGTTGGGGCCGATGCAGCCGATCAGCTCCCCCTTCTCCACCCGGAAGCTCAGGTCCCAAAGAGCGTCCACCGTCCGCTTTTCCCGGAAGATATGTCCCTTCCGGCGCTTTTCGCGCACGGTGAAGGTCTTGTACAGATGGTCCGCCCGGATATAGGACATGGATGTGCTCCTTCCTTTCAGGATGGGGAAAGCCCGCCGCGCGCCGCCCGCGGGCCGTGGGATCTAAAAAACCTTGGAACGGTATTTTAACAGCCGACGCGGGAAACGTCAACGGGCCTCAGAGTGAACCGGCTGAAGGCCGCGGCGCCGCCGGTCTCCCTCGTGGAGTACAGGAACAGCCCCGCGCGGCAGCCGGTGAAATGGTCCAGAGCGAAGACCATCCGATGCTCCGGGCCCAGGGGCAGAAAACCACCGCCGGACTCATACCAGAACCTTGCCCGCCCGGTCATGCCCTCAAAACGGACCACGGCTCTCAGGCGCGCCCGCGGGGACGCCCAGGGGATACGGGCATGCTCCCGCTCCTGAGTATCTCCCGGATCCCGGGCCTTCATGACGAGGAAGGTCCCGTCCCCCTCCCGGGCGACGCCGATGAGGCCCCAGCTGCCGATGAGAAAGCACAGCCCGGCCACGTCCCCGGGCCTCAGATCCTCCGCCGAGACCGTGACCTCCGATACGCAGCCGGGGAGCATGGTCCTCTGGGTGAGGATGTTCCGGGCATGCTCCACGGTGCGGCTGAGCTTATCCGTGCGGACCCGGAAGGCGCCGCCGCCCGTTCCGTAAAGGCCCGCCCGGGGCTCGTGATAGAACTGCCAGACGGGTTTGAGCGTGTTTTCGGTGAAATCGTCATCGGCGTACAGGGGCTCCGGCGCCCAGCCGGGGCGGGTGCAGGTGTTTGAGATCTCCCGGGTGACCGGGCCGAAGACCGGGCGCCCGCTCGGATCCCAGGTGACGGGGACCAGCACCGGCACGCGGCCCACGGCGCCCCGGTCCTGGAACAGGAGCGAGAACCAGCGCCCGTCCAAAGTATCCACCAGGCCGCCCTGGGCCACGCCGCTGTCCAGGGCGTCCAGGTCCGCGCACATTACGTCACCGCCGGTAAACCTCCCGTCGATCCGGTCCGCCGTAAAGCAGGCCTGGACGCGGAACCACCGATCCGGAAGGGAGTGGATCAGCGTGAGCACGTACCGACCGCCGATCCGGTACAGATGGGAGCCCTCGTACCTTAAAGGCCCGCCGGTCCGGTCCCGGACGATGACCCGGTCGAGCCCGCCCGGCTTTGGGCCGCTCAGGTCCCGTTCCAGCTCCGTGAGGCGGATCTGACCGTTGCCGTGAGCGATATAGACCCGACCGTCATCGTCGAACAGGAGGGACGGATCATGATAGATCCCCCGGATGTGCTTTTTCGTCCAGGGGCCTTCGATCCTGTCCGCGGTGAAAAGGAAAGTCTCCGGCCATTCGTGGGCGATGAAGACAGCGTAGAACCGGCCGCCGTGATGCCTCAGGGAGGCCGCCCACATGCCGTGGCCGCAGATATCTTCCTCCCCCTCCAGGGTCTCCCCCGGGGTGTGCTCCAAAGCGTCGAACAGATACGCGCCAATTTCCCAGCGGATCAGGTCGTATGACCTGAGGATGACACCGCCGGGAAAAAAGTGCATGGTGGTGGAGATCATGTAATAGGTATCCCCCACCCGGATCACGTCCGGATCGGGAAAGTCCATGTTTGTCAGCGGGTTGACGCCTTTTGTCATCGCGGCACCTCATCGAAGGATCATGTCCATTATACATGACCCGGACCGTTAAAGCAACGAGACAGGCGGGATGGCTCCGATCCGATCAGGCGCGCATCGGATCCCGTGAACTATTTTATCCCGCGGAATTGACTTTGGCGGGGAGCATGGTACAATGGAGCGGCGCGCCCGGGATCAGGTCCCGGGCACAGGATCGAAAACGGGGGGTAAGGACACGTGCGGCTCGGAAAAGACTTTGACCGCGGCATGCTGGGCAGCGTGTTCACCCTGGCATGGCCCACGATGCTCGAGCAGCTGACCCAGACCGCCGTGCAGTATATCGACACGGCCATGGTGGGTTCCCTGGGCACGGACGCCACCGCCGCCGTGGGCGCCACCGGCACGGTGAACTGGATGATCGGCAGC
>CADCQZ010000069.1 GCA_902803675.1 uncultured Eubacteriales bacterium | reverse complement strand
GAGCTGTCGGAAGAAGATATGCTTTTGATCCGCGGCCTGAAGGGGTGCGTCGGCTACGCCAGCGACCCTGATCAGAGGAACTTCTGAACGCACGAGGACCGTTTCTCAACCAACGCCGCGATCAACACCGCGGCCATGAAAGGCACATATGACGGGAACACTGATCAATACGGGCGCGATCCTTGTGGGAGGCGTCTGTGGGCATCTGTTCGGTAAACTGCTCAAAAAGGATCACCAGGAGACCCTCACCATGGCCTGCGGGGTCGGCACCCTGTTCATCGGTATCGCCGGGGCGATGAAGTATATGCTTTTGAGCGATCTTTTCCCCGGCGGAGGGACCATGCTGGTGGTGGCCTGCCTGGCGCTGGGCGGGCTCCTGGGCGAGATCATCAATATCGAACGGGGCTTTGAAAGGTTCGGTGAATGGCTGAAAGTCAGATCCGGCAACGCGAAGGATCCCCGGTTCGTGAACGGATTTCTAACCGCGTCCCTCACCGTGTGCATCGGGGCCATGGCCATCGTGGGCGCCATCCAGGACGGCATAACAGGCGACTGGTCCACCCTGGGGGCCAAGGCGATCCTGGATCTGATCATCGTGATGGTCATGACCTGCTCTCTGGGAAAAGGCTGCGTTTTTTCCGCGCTGCCGGTGTTCCTGTGGGAAGGCGCGCTCACACTGCTTGCCTCCGCCCTGAAGCCCGTGATGACCGATGCCGCCCTGGGGTATCTATCCCTGGTGGGCAGTGTACTGATATTCTGCGTGGGCATCAACCTGATCTGGGGAAAAAAGATACGGGTGGCCAATCTGCTGCCCGCGGTGATTTTCGCGGCGGCGGCCGCCTTCCTGCCCATCGTTTTCTGACCGTCGGTCCATCCCGTCCGAGATCCGGATCCATCCGGAAAATGGTTTTCCGATACTTGACGGAGCCATGCCGCGGATATAAGATCACCTATCATATCCCAGCGATGAAAAGGAGGCGTGATGGCGTTGGACGCGCTCGAGGCGATACTCACAAGACGCTCCACCCGGCACTATGAGCCGGATATGGTGGAAGATGACAAGCTGCAGAAGATCCTGGAAGCGGCAAGGCAGGCTCCCAGCGGGGGCAACAGCCAGACAAATCATTTTCTGGTGATCCGCAGCCGGGAAGTGCTGTTGAAGCTGACTGAGATGACCGAAAAGGCGTTTTCCCGGATGGAGATCACCGATGGCATGTATCCCAGCCTCAGGCACGCCGTCACCGCGTCCAAAGAAGGCGGCTATGTGTTCCGCTATGACGCGCCCGTACTGATCGCTGTGGCCAACCGGAAGGACTGCGGCAACAGCATGGCGGACTGCGCCTGTGCCATCGAAAACATGATGATCGCCGCCAATGCCCTGGATCTCGGGAGCTGCTATATCAACCAGCTGAAATGGCTGAATGAGGATCCGGATCTTCTTGAGTACTTCAGATCTCTGGGCATGAAGGAGAACGAGCGGATCTTCGGTGCCGTGATCCTCGGGTATGCGGCGGGCGGGCTGCCGAACCGGAGCCTGATGGCCCAAAAAGGGAACGAGATCACGTATATCGACTGACGCGGACCGGAACAGTTGACAAAAACAGAACGCTTTTCATGTTGGTTCGATCGCGATAAGGAGGCATTTTTATGAACGGATTCAATTACTACACCCCCACGAAGGTCGTCTTCGGCGTCGGTACCGAAAAGCAGGTGGCAGGCCTGATCAGGGAATTCGGCGGCACCAAAGTGCTGATCCATTACGGCGGCGGCAGCGTGGTCCGCTCCGGCCTGCTGGGCAGGGTCACGGATCTCCTTTCGGAAGCGGGCATCCCCTTCGTGACCCTGGGCGGCGCGGTGCCCAATCCCCGCCTGGGCCTGGTTTACGAAGGTATCGAACTGTGCAAAAAAGAGAACGTCGATTTCATCCTGGGCGTGGGCGGCGGCAGCGCGGTGGACTCCGCCAAGGCCATCGGTTACGGTGTGGCCAACGAGGGCGACGTGTGGGACTTTTATGATCACAAACGAAAAGCGAAGGGCTGCCTCCCTCTGGGCGTGATCATGACCATCGCGGCCACAGGCAGCGAGATGAGCGATTCCTCCGTGATCACGAAAGAGGAAGGGCTCGTGAAGCGCGGTTACTCCAGTGACTACGGCCGGCCGAGATTCGCCATCATGGACCCGGCCCTGACCGTGACGCTGCCGGACTACCAGACCGCCTGCGGCTGCGCCGACATCATGATGCACACCATGGAGCGTTACTTCACCAACGGCGGCAACATGGAACTGACGGACGCCATCGCGGAAGGCCTGCTGCGCACCGTGATGGTGAACGCCGAAAAGCTCGTCAAAGACCCGAAGGATATCGACGCCCGCGCCGAGGTGATGTGGGCCGGAAGCCTTTCGCACAACGGGCTCACCGGGTGCGGGAACGACGGCGGTGACTGGATGACCCACAAGCTGGAGCACGAGCTGGGCGGCCTTTATGACGTGGCCCACGGCGCCGGGCTCACCGCCGTATGGGGCAGCTGGGCCAGGTATGTTTACAGGGACTGCCTGCCTCGGTTCAAACGTTTTGCCGTCAACGTGATGGGGATCGCTCCCGAAGGTACGGATGAAGAGATCGCCCTGAAGGGCATCGAAGCGACGGAGGACTTCTTCCGCCGCATCCATATGCCCATAGATCTTGGTGAGCTCGGCGTCAGCGCATCGGATGAGGATCTGAAGCTCATGGCCCACAAGTGCGCCGTGGGCGTGAACGGCGCCAAAGGATCCGCCAGGCTGCTCAGGGAAGAGGATATGCTGGCCATATTCAGGGCCAGTGTGAAACGATAACAAGGAGAGACAGGATGCAGTATCTGAAAAACGAACCCTACGTGCTCGAAGGGGTCTGGGAGAAGATCGAGGTCGAACCGATGAACGTGGTCCTCGTGAACGGGCAGAAAAGGTAAGCCACGGCAAGACCCGGATGAAAATGAAAGATAAGAGTTCAGGCACAAAATTCATGGGGATGTTCATCGCCTCCATGCTGATATTCGGCACCATCGGGATCTTCCGGCGCGCCATTCCCCTTCCCTCCGCCTTTCTGGCCTGCGCCCGCGGGCTGCTGGGCGGCGCGTTCCTGACAGGTTTGATCCGGCTGCGCAAAATGGACACAGGCCCGAAGCTCCCGGCGCGCACCTTCCTGTCTCTGGCGCTTTCAGGCGCCATGATCGGGATCAACTGGATACTGCTGTTTGAGGCATATGAACACACCACGGTGGCTGTGGCGACACTGTGCTATTACATGCAGCCCACCATCGTGGTGCTCCTGTCCCCGCTGATATTCAAAGAACGCATCACGGGCATCAGGGCATTCTGCGCCGCGGTCTCCGTGGCCGGCATGATCCTGGTGTCCGGTGTGATCGGCGGCGCGGCCGGACAGAGAGATCATTTCAGTGGTGTCCTTCTGGGGCTGGGCGCGGCTCTCTTTTACTCGGCTGTGGTCATCATGAATAAAAAAACGCTGGGCGTCGATCCGTATCTGCGGACCGTCATCCAGCTGTTTTCAGCGGGGCTCGTCATGATCCCCTATCTGATCCTGACGGGCGGTTTTATCGTCACGGATATGAACATGACGGCCGTGGCGCTGCTGCTGGTCGTGGGGATCGTTCATACAGGTCTGGCTTACGCGCTGTACTTCGGGAGCATGGACGGATTGAGCGTGCAGACCATCGCCGTGTTCAGCTACATCGATCCCGTGTCCGCGCTGTTCTTCTCCGCCCTCCTGCTCTCAGAGCCTCTCAGCCTCATCAACGTCATCGGCGCGGTCATGATCATCGGTTCCGCCATGATCAGCGGGATCGCAGACACGTGACGCGCCGCTCTGTCCACCATCCGGCTGTCTCTGCTCGTAATCCCGAAGCTGCTTTGAAAAGTGATCCAGCTTCCAGGTGACCTTTTCAAGATAATTCTGCGTTTCCTCCAAACGTCTGATCACATCATCCCGGTGTGTCCGCAGCATTTCCACCCGTTCCTTCAGGGTCCTGTCCCCTTCATGGGTCAGCGTCACGAAGCGCGTGATCTCCTGCAGGGACATGCCGGTGTTTTTCAGGCAGCAGATCAGTCCCAGGGCCTCCAGGTCCTCATCCGTATACTGTCGGAAACCGCCCTGGCTGCGCCCCACATTCTTGAGAAGGCCTTCTTTTTCATAAAACCTGAGGGTGTGGGACGAAAGTCCCGTTTTTTGGCTCACATCCCGGATAGAATACATTTTTCCTCTCCCGCAACTATTGACTTAGAGTAAACTTCAAGGTTTAAGATGCCACTGTTTCCAAATGTTGTCAATTTCGTCATCGGGCATGAAAGGAAAAAAGCCTCTGACAAAGGCCCTGAAAGTGTTCTCGGCATCACCCTCACCCCGGAAAGCGAACCCGTATCAACGGATCGTATCAGATCCAGCCCGCTTAAGACCGAAGCATTCCGGACCGTATTCCCTTTTCCCCCGGATCGAACGTTGAACAGACCAGAGTCTGTATCGTTTGAGGAACATGAGAGATCAGATCAAATGACTGTGGGACAATATGGACCCTCCCTACCGCCGCAAGCATATAGCCGCCCTGTGCATCTGTGTATTTACCTGCATACTGCTCCTGGTGAACCCGGCCCTGTCCAGGCGATTGATCGACGACGTGATCGTCGCCGGCGACCCGGGACCGCTGCTGCCCATCCTGGCCGTGATGCTCGTCGTGAAGCTGGGCCGGGAAGGGCTTCGGTACCTGATGGTGATCACTCTGGAGACAGACAGCCAGAATGTGATCTTCAACCTGCGCCGGCGTCTGTTCGAAAACTGCAGTACAACGACATGCGCTTTTTCGATGAGCACCGCACCGGGGATCTGATGACCCGCATGAGCGCCGATCTGGACTGGTGCCGGCACTTCCTAAGCTTCATCGATTACCGGATCATCGACGCGGTGTGCACGTTCGTGTTCGCCACGGCGTATCTTTTTTTCGTCAACTGGAAGCTGACGCTGCTGCTGATCCTCATCACCCCCATCCTGCTGCTGATCACCAAGTTCTTTTCAAAGCGCGTGCGGCCCCGTTTCGTAGCCATGCGCGAAAAGCTCAGCGAAATGAACGCCGCCGCCCAGGAAAACATCGCCGGGAACCGGGTGGTGAAGGCTTTCGCCCGGGAGGAATACGAAAAACAGCGTTTCGATGAAAAGAGCCGCGCTTTCATGGACAGCCACCTGAACATCAACAAAATGTGGCTCACCTTTTTCCCCATGATCGAGTTTATGGTGAACACCATCCAGCTGGTGACGGTCTTTGTGGGCGGGCTGATGATCATCGAGTCCGGCCTGCACCCGGAGATACAGCCGGCGATGACTCCCGGCACCCTGGCGGTCTTTACCGGGCTGAGCTGGGCGGTCTCCAATCCCATGCGTGAGCTGGGCAACCTGATCAACGATCTGCAGCGCTTTTCCACATCCGCCGCCAAGGCGAAGGAACTGTACTACGGAAAGCCCGGGATCGTGGACGCGGATGATGCCGTGGACCACGGACGCATGCGGGGAAAGATCGAGTTCCGCCACGTTTCCTTTGCCATCGGCGGCAAGCAGATCCTCTCGGATGTGAGCTTCACGGTCCAGGCGGGACAGACAGTCGGCGTCATGGGCCCCACCGGCAGCGGGAAAACCACCCTGATCCAGCTGCTTTCACGTTTCTATGACGTCACGGACGGCGAAGTGCTGGTGGATGACTGCGACGTGAAGCGGTGGAAGCTGCAGCAGCTCAGGGGCGGTATCGGCACCGCCACCCAGGACGTGTTCCTGTTCTCCGACACCGTGGAGGGCAACATCGCCTTTGGCGATCAGGGCCTCACCCTGGAGGAAGTGAAGGATTTCGCCCGCCGGGCGGACGCCGCCGAATTCGCGGAACGCCTTCCGGAAGGCTACGACACCATCATCGGCGAAAGGGGCGTGGGCCTGTCCGGCGGCCAGAGACAGCGCATCGCTCTGGCCCGGGCGCTGGCGGTAAGGCCCAGTATCCTGGTCATGGACAACACCACCTCCGCTGTGGACAGTGAAACGGAACTGTATATCCAGGATCAGCTTCGCCGTCTCCCCTTCGACTGCACCAGGTTCATCATCGCCCAGCGGATCTCTTCCATGCGGGACGCCGATCTCATCGCGCCGGACTTTAAGTGCATCGTGGAGCTCCTTGAAAACTATCCCCGGTAGGTCCGTTTCCGTCCATACAAAGAAGCCCTGAAGCGATCCCAGCTCATT
>CADCQZ010000068.1 GCA_902803675.1 uncultured Eubacteriales bacterium | reverse complement strand
TGCTCCTCCGGCGCGCCCTACAACGAAATCACCAAGCCCGTGCTGGAGCACTTCTTCGGCGAAGGCTGCACCGACGCCCAGAAGAAGTACACCCCCATCAACGAGAACAAGATCAAGCTGGCCAAGTGGGCCTTCATCGGCAAGCAGTGGCATGACTCCGCTACGCTGTGCAACTGGATGTACCCGATGACCATCGCCACCAGCAAGAAGCGCCAGTACATCGGCGACCTGGATCTGGACGCCAAGTACATGAGCGCCGTGCTGGGCGAGGAGTACACCCGCGAGGATCAGGAGCGCGACTCCGAGCGCATTTCCCAGCTGCTGCGCGTGATGACCGCCGTGAGCTTCAAGCTGAACCTGGGCAGCACCAACCTGCGCAAGGACCACGACCGGGTGTCCGACTGGGTGTTCGACAAGGAGCCCGACTTCAAGGCCTTCGAGGAAGGCACCGTCAAGCTGGACCGTGAGGACTGGGAGAAGTCCCTGGATATGTGGTATGAGGCCATGGGCTGGGACAAGGAGACCGGTATCCCCACCAGGGCGACCCTGGAGAAGTTCGGCCTGCATGACTGCGCCGCCAAGCTGGAAGAGCTGGGCCTCATCTGATCTTAAGATCGTGTACAAATGTGAACAAACCGTAAACTTTGCCTGCACAGGGAAACCTGTGCAGGACTTTTTTGCGCCTTTCAGAATCTTATACACAGAACAACGCGAAAGGAGAGATGCACATGGCATTGTTCGGAAGAAGGAAACCCGGTTTCTCCAAGGAAGTGGAACTGAAGCCCAGCGAGATCCCCGGAGAATTCAGTGACGCGCTGGACCCGGCAGTAAATAAAGAGCTGGACAATCCCAAGCTTGAAAAGAAAGAACTGCAGGAGGCGGCCGAAAGCGTCATGAACGGGCAGGAGCCCAAGAAGGACATTTTCGACTACATGCAGTCCCTGCCGGAAGTGAACGATCCCTTCCCCCCCTCCGCTCCGGAGCCGGAAGCGCCCCCGGAGCCGGTCAAGACCAAGGCCCAGCTGCTGGCGGATTTCATCCGCGCCCGCAGCAGGGGCGGCATCATCACCCCCAAAGCGCAGATCCTCAAGGACGAGGAGGGCGACGCTGAAGCCCTGATCGCCGAGATGCTCGCCGACGAGAGCTGCAAGGACATCCTCACCGTCCAGGGCGGCAAGGACCTCTACTTCTACTCCGATGAAGTGATGGCCCACAACTACGCGAAGATCGCCATGCTGACCCTGGAAAAGGACGACGCCCGCACGGTGGCGGAGATGGTGCGGTTCAACTGCAAGGCCTTCCCCACCCCCACCCCCGTCTACTACTTCGCCCGGTCCCCCTTCTACCTGGACAGGGAGAAGATGAAGACCGTCATCGCCCAGATGAAGACCGACCCCAACTACGCGGACATCAAGGAGTGCGCGGCCGCCTGCAACGGCGAACCCTACCTGTACGCCGAGGGCCTGATGAGCGAGAAATACGCCAAAGCCCTGGCCAACGGCGCCGAGATGCACGAAGCGGACGAGTAGACCCGAAAGAACAAAGAGACCTGAAAACACGGCCGGCTGCCTTCCTGGCGGCCGGCCGCTCCATATCCTTTGGATCGGGCATCCTTGACAGCGGAGCGCGGCCCCCGATCCGTCATAACACATACGGGCCCACAGGCCGGGGGCATGAAAAGGGCCGCCCATGAAGGGCGGCCCGGATCATCAGGGAAAACAGTCGTTCTGTGGTCGATGGGATCGACGCTTCTGCGCTTACTGGCCCACCACGATCATGCGGCCCTGGCCGTAGGGATCGTCGTATTCCGCGCCGACTTCGCCGCCCAGGGTGCCGGTGATGTAGTCGATCAGCACCTGGTTGTCCAGCTTGACGGACTCCTGCAGCACCGTGCAGCCCTTGAACATGGTATAGCCGTCGCCGTTGTTGAGCAGCTGATAGTCGTGGGAAGCGACCTTATAGAGCTTTTCGGGATCCAGGGGCTCACCGCCCACCAGCACGTTGCGGATGCGGCGCTCCATGGAATCATCCACATGGTCGAACATCTTGCTCTCATTCTCCACACAGGGAGTGGGGATAGTGGGATCCACCTCGTAGGTCAGGCCCGCCACATGGTCGAAGCCGCCGAACTCACCGGGCAGGGCGTGCACGGACCACTCCAGGGCGTCCAGCACCTGCTGGCCGGTGATCTCGATCACGGTGAGGCTGTTGCCGAAGGGATGGACACGGAGGATGTCGTTGAGGGTCAGGTCACCGGCGTTAAGACTCACGCGGATGCCGCCGCCGTTCACGAAGGCGATATCGGCGTCGCCCGACTGATCCAGGTACGCGTCGGCGCACAGGTCGCCCAGGTTGGTCTCGGTGCGGCGGATGATGCGGATGGGTTTGCCGTCCTCGGTGGTCTGCACCGGGTCATTGATCACCAGGTCCACGCTGGTCTTGGCGACCACTTCGGCCAGCTTGGCGTTGAGCACTTCGCTCGCCGCGGCGACAGCCTCGGAACCGGTGTTGTTCAGGCCCAGGAGCTTGGGAGCGGCGATGCTCACATCCCAGGTGTAGATCTCGGTGGAGGCCGTACCATCGGAGAAGAAGGTCAGCACACCGATGTTCGCCATCTTGGTACCGCAGCCGGAGCGGACCACGTCCTCGCCGTCCTTATTCTTCATGATGACCTGGTCGGTATCATGGCTGTGGCCGTCCAGCCAGGCATTGATGCCGTTGGTGTGGGAGATCACGTCGCTGTACATCCAGGGGGAGCACTCGGCCTCGTTGCCCAGGTGGGCCATCACGATCACGTAGGCCGCGCCCTCGGCCCGGGCGGCGTCGACGGCTTCCTGCACCTTGGTGTAGAGGAGCTCGCCGTTCTCATCCTGGAAGAAACCGTAGATGAATTCGCCCGCGTCGTTCATGAAGTACCGGGGCGTGGAGGACCTCAGGGTCATGGGAGTGGTGACGCCGACGAACGCGATCTTCACGCCGTCGAACTCACGGATGGTGTAGGGCTTGAAGACCAGTTCGCCTTCCTTGTTGAAGTTGCAGCTGATGTACTCGTATTCCGCCTTCTGAGCCAGCTCCAGGAAGCGGTCCATGCCGTAGTCGAACTCATGGTTGCCGGGGATGGCGATGTCGTAACCCACGGTGTTCATGATGTCCACGATGCCTTCGCCCTTGGTCATGGTGCCGATGGGTTCGCCCTGGATGGCGTCGCCGTCATCCACCAGGAGCACATAATTGTCCTTGGAGAGGCTCTCCTTGACGGCATACAGGCCGGCGTAGCCCCAGCCCTGGTCGATGCCGCAGTGAACGTCACTGGTGAACAGCACGATCAGGTTCTTCTGCAGCGCGGGCGCGGCCGCTTCCTCCGCGAAGGCGGCGCAGCCGAGCACCAGAGCCAGGGCAAGGAAAAGTGCCAGGATCTTTTTCATGGTTATTCCTCCTTTTAATGTCCTCACGGGACTTTTGTTCCGGTAAAATTATATCAAAGGAGACCGGAAATTGCAATGAAGGGATGATAACAAACTGTTTCAAATCGTTACGGCAGTTAATATTTTTGTAATATTTTCCGGATAAAGACGCCCCTCCGCCGCGGCCCGAAGGAACGCGGCGCGGT
>CADCQZ010000067.1 GCA_902803675.1 uncultured Eubacteriales bacterium | reverse complement strand
CTGTCCGCCGCGCTGCCGGAGGATATCGCCCGCGCGAAAGAGGCGGGATACTTTGAGGAGGCTTTGTCTTTGATCGACGCCCGCCTGGAAAGAGAGCTGCCTCAAATGATGCGCCGGCGGCTCATCTGCGAAAAAGAACGGCTGCGCCGGCTGCCCCGGCAGTATCCCTATGACAGGGATGAGGTGCTGGCACTGTGCCGGGAGGTGATGCCCGGCTTCACCGACGGGGATCTTGAAGCTTATGAAGCGGCGGGCCTCGCGGACCGCATCTTTATCGAGGGCCGCAAAAGGTATTTTGTGCGCTGCCACAAGAGCCTCGCGCGCTGCCGCTTGACGGGCGGGAAAGAAAACCCGTACCTGGACGGGATGATCGACCTCATGAAGCGTGACGGCGGGCTCAGATACGAGATCACCATCGAGAGCGGCATCGGGATCGATGAGGAGCATTTCGTCCCCGGCCTTTACCGGGCCTGGCTGCCGGTGCCCCTGGTCTATGGGCATCAGAGCGGTGTGAAGATCCTTACCGGTGATCCCGACCACCTCGACCCGCCGGACGCCCCGGGGAGGAACGCCTTCTGGGAACGGGACCTGGATAAGGCGGACATGTTCAGGACGCGGTACCGGTATCTGAGCGCGGTCAGGTATGTGGATCCTCTGGATCCCGGATCCTTTAACGGCGTGCCCTATCCGGATACGCCGGCGCCGGATGAGAACGACCTGAAGGAGGACGGTCTCCATATCCGTTTCACGCCGTTTCTCAGGTCCCTGGCGCGTGAGATCACTTCGGGTTGCCGCTCGGATCTGGAGAAGGCCCGGGCGATCTATTGCTGGATCACGCAGAAGGTGAAGTACACCTTTATGCGCCAGTATTTCCTGATCGACGGCGTCGGCGAGTACGCGGCGGTCAACGGGAGGGGAGACTGCGGTCTGCAGGCCATCCTGTTCATCGTCCTGTGCCGTATCGCCGGGATCCCCGCCCGATGGCAGAGCGGCATGAGCATCGATCCTGACGGCCCGGGAGACCATGACTGGGCCCAGTTTTACGTGGAGCCCTGGGGATGGCTGTTCGCCGATCCCAGTTTCGGCGGCAGTGCCTTCAGAGCCGGAGCCGCGGAGCGCCACGCCTTCTACTTCGGCAATATCGATCCCATGCGCATGGCGGCGAACCGGATGTTCATGGCGCCCCTGTCTCCGCCAAACCTCCAGCTCCGTATCGATCCTTACGATATGCAGGAGGGCGAGATCGAGCGCGCCGGGGCTCCGGAGCCGTTCATGTCCTCCCAGATCGTGACGTATAAGGACCTGATCAGCGCGGTCCGGATCGGATAGATCCATCCGCCGGTCCTATAAGATCTCCGTGAAAAAAAGCGATGCTCTCCGGTCGGAAAGCATCGCTTTTTTCGTGGTTTTGCGCATATTTCTCAGGGCGCGACGGTCAGGCTGAAGCGGAAAGCGGTCTCGCTGAACCGGTACTGATCCAGGAGATCCGGGCCGCAGCTGTTGGATCCGATCCCATTGAGCTTGTAGTCCGCGCACAGGATGGTGCAGGGGCTTTCTTCCAGCTCAAACGCGTGCTGTTTCTTCGTCAATTCCTCCTGGGTGTATACCGAGGCGTTGAAGGAGAAGGGCTTGGCGCTCGTGACAGCGAATCTCTCGTTCCCGTCCGACAGGATCACCCAGTCGCTGTCGTAGTGGCTGCCGTTCTCCTGAGGCTTCAGGTAGTCCGTATGCTGGTCCTTTACCGGGCCGGTGTACAGGCCGTGGCTGGAAGCGCGGTGCTTGTCGCAGTAACTTTCCTGGGGACCCATGCCGTAATAGGAGAGCTGGTCGAAACTCTTCGGGAGGAAGAACCTGAGGCCGAAGCGGGGGAGGTCCGGGAATACCGGATCCTTCTTCACATCCATATCCATCCTGATCCGGCCGTCCGTCCCGACGGTCCACACAGCGGCGATATCGGCGATCCGCTGGATCGAATCCGAGGATACGCTCATGCGTGCCGTGACCGTGACGCCGTCCGGACCGGGAGCCCACCGGGTATCATAGGCCCTGACGACGGTCTGGTCGTACCGGGCCTGCTGCCAGATGTATCGGATGTTGCGGTCGTTGTCCGTAGGCGCGCGCCACAGGTTGACCTGGACGGGCCTGCACAGGAGAGAACGTCCTTTACTGACGATATCACGGATCAGGCCGGTAGCGCGGTCGAACTCCACCGTAAAGCCGCTGCCCGTCACGGCGATGATGTCATCGTCTTCCCGCACACTGAGCGCGGGCCGGGACGCCGCCTGATCATCGGGCGCCAGAAGCCGGCCGGCGAAATCGGTCCGTTCATCATTCAGGAGGACCTCGTCGAATCCCAGGCAGTGGCCAGCCTGGGTCAGGGCACCGTCGGTTTTTTTTCGGTAGGTCACCTTCAAATAGCATTTTCCCGAAAGAGTCTCCGGAAGCGCCCCGAGGAGGACCCTGCCAGACTCACCGGGCCTGACGGAAGGCATATCCTCCTCACGCACAGTGCCGGAAGCGATGCCGAGGCCGTCGCGGGTCACTTCCCATTCCACGGCCAGCATGTCCTTCAGATCGGTGAAGGCCGTTTCGTTATGGAGGGTCAGCGTGCCGGTGCTTGGGTCAAATCCTGTGACCCGGGCGGGCCTGTACACGTTCCAGGCCTCCTTCAGGCCGGTGTGGGGCGTCCTGTCCGGGAACACCAGGCCGTCCATGCAGAAATTTCCGTCATGTCTGTTTTCACCGTGATCGCCGCCGTAGAAATAGATGGGCCTGCCGTTATCCGCTCTGCCCTTGTATATGGCGTGGTCGCACCACTCCCAGATGAAGCCGCCGCAGAAGCCGTCATTCTTTTCGATCAGCTCCCGGTAATCCTCCAGGTCTCCGGGTCCGTTGCCCATGGCATGACAGTACTCGCACATGATGATGGGACGGGCGGGGGAGGAAGCCAGGTAGTCTTCGATCTCCTTCAGGGAAGGATACATCCTGCTGTACAGGTCCATGCAGCTGAAATCGAAGGCCCGGTAGCTGCCGGCGTTGTAAGCGCCTTCGTAGTGGGTCAGGCGGGTCGGGTCAAAGCCTTTGGTCCATTTGAGGGCCGCTTCCGTGGCGCAGCCGTAGAACGCCTCGTTGCCCATGGACCAGATGAGCACGCAGGGCCGGTTTTTGTCCCGGGTGACACAGCGCTGCACCCGGTCCACGACCGCCTCCACGTATTCGGGGTTATCCTCCAGGTAGCGGGAGCATTTATTCAGCACATCTTTGCGGTCGGCTTTGCCGTAATACAGGTCGATGGTACCGTGGGCCTCGTGGTCCGCCTCATCGATCACGTAAAAGCCGTACTCGTCGCACAGCTGGGTGAATACCGGCGAGTTCGGATAGTGGCTGCAGCGGATCGCGTTGAAATTGTGCGCTTTCATCATGGCCAGATCCTTCATGATCTGGTCAAGAGTGACAGCGTAGCCGTTCACTGGGTCGGAATCATGCCGGTTCACGCCTCTGAACTTGATCTTCCGGCCGTTGAGCAAAACGGTGTTGTTTTTCACGGTGACGCTGCGGATGCCCACCCGGTCGGTGATGGTCTCGCCCCCGCACGACAGCACCAGTGTATACAGGTAAGGCGCTTCGGCGTTCCACAGGACGGGGTCCGTGACGGTGAGCACGGCGGCCGTCGGATAGTCCGCGTCGTCCGCGGGCGCAGCCTGGGCTGCCGCGGCGATGCGGCCGTCACGGTCATACAGTTTCACATCCACGGGCAGGCTGCCGCCGTACGGCTTCATACCGACGCGGATCATCGCGCCGTTATCCCCGATCGATGTGGTGACGAAATAATCCTCCAGGTGCTTTTCGGGCCGCCGGAGCAGGTAGACGTCCCGGAAGATCCCGCTCATGCGGAATTTATCCTGGTCTTCCAGGTAGGTCCCGTCGCACCATTTGAGCACCAGCACCGCCAGCTTGTTTTCGCCCTTCTTCAGCCAGGGACTGACCAGGAATTCGCTGGTGGAGTGGGATACCTGGCTGTAGCCGAGGTAGTGCCCGTTGAGCCAGCAGTAAAAGCAGGAGTCGACGCCCTCGAAGTTCAGGGTCACGAAAGGGGTCTTCTCATCCGGCTGGTAATCGAAAGTGCGGATATAGCATCCGCAGGGATCGTCCTGGGGCACGTAGGGCGGATCGAATGGGATGGGGTACCGGACGTTCGTGTACTGGTGCCGGTCGAAACCGAAGCACTGCCAGTTGCCGGGCACGGGGATGGTGCCGTACTCCGACGCGTCGAAATCAGGCTCATAGAAAGCTTCCCGCACCCGGCGCACACTGTCATAGTACCGGAACTGCCAGGTGCCGCTGAGCAGGATCATCCTGTCCGACGACGCGCGGTCGTGCACCAGGCGGTCATTCCTTTCCGAGCAGGGGATAAAGTAAGCGCGGTTCGGCAGGGTGTTCTCGTGCAGGATATGAGGGTCTTCATAATGACGGGGTACGATCATGGTGGCCTCCTAAGGTCTTGATCCGGGGGATACGGCCGTCAGGCCATCTTTTCGCTCAGCTGCTCGCCGCCGAGGATGTGGATGTGCCAGTGCTTCACGCTCTGGCAGGCATCGCTCCCGCAGTTGGAAATGACCCTGTAGCCGTTTTTCAGCCCCTCGTCCGCGGCGATCCTGGCCGCCGCCCGCATCATGCGGGCCAGGGTCACGTCGGAAAGCTTTTCGGCCGCTTCCGTCCAGTCGGCGACATGCTCGCGGGGCACCAGGATCACGTGTACTTTCGCCTGAGGATTGATGTCCCTGAACGCGAAGCAGGTCTCATCCTCATACACTTTCGTCGAGGGGATCTCACCGGAGACGATCCTGCAGAACAGACAGTCACTCATCGTTTTTTCCTCCTTGAAACACTTTAGTCCGTAATGACGACTTTATCCCGTCCGAATACGTTGATCAGCATGTCCTGGCTGGACATGATCTGCCGTTTCAGCTGTTTTTCATCCTCCGTGTTCTCACGGATCACCTTCAGCTTGGGCTCCGCGGCACCGGCCTTGGCGAGCTCCTCCCGGATGGTGTCCAGGTAGCCGTTGAAGATCTGCAGGGGCACCGCGTCCCCGGCCGGCAGCACGATGGTGTATTCGCTGCCGCTGCGGCCGCCGAAACGGATGCCGAGGCTGATCAGGCTGTACAGGGAGCGGTTGGCCCTGATGTTCCGGATCATGGCGTTCCATATCTCGTCCCCGGTCAGGTCCGTGGTCTTCGGCAGGGTGATGGGCCTCTCCTTTTTCTCAGCCGGCGGTCCGTCCGTGTTATCGGCGGCCGCCGACGGCTGCTGCACGCGCACACCGGTTTTCTCCAGCTCCTGCAGCCGCGCGGTCAGTTCGCTGACCTGCTCCTGAAGGGCGGTGAGATCGTGCTCCTGCACCCGGTCGCAGGCCCTGAGCAGGGCGACCTCCAATACGCCCCGGGGCGACGCGGAATACCGGGTGTCGCTCTCGGCACGCATGAGGGTGGTCAGGCAGCGCTCCAGATGGGGGAGGGTGAACTTCAGGGCGGCCGCGTGCAGCTGCGCTGCCTCGTCCGGGGTGGTCTTGAGCAGATCCGCGTCCGGCCCGCACAGGTGCGCGGTCAGCAGCTGCCGGAAACGGCGGCACAGTTCCGTGAGGAACACCTGGGCGTCCATCCCCTTGAGGATGCCCGCGTCCACACACCGGAGCGCCTCGGCGCCGTCAAAGGCCGAGGCCGCGGCGGTCACCCGGTCGATCAGGTCGCTGCCGGCGGTGCCCAGCACGTTCCTTACGTCCTGCACGGTGATATCGTCGGTCATGCCCAGGCACGTGTCCAGGATGGACAGGGCGTCACGCATGCCGCCGTCGGCGGCCTGGGCGATCAGGTACAGGGCGTTGTCCTCCGCCCGCGCGTTCTCCGTGCTCACGGCCATTTTCAGGCGCGTCAAAAGATCATCCATGCTCAGCCGGCTGAAATCGAAGCGCTGGCACCGGCTCAGGATAGTGACCGGCACTTTCTGCGGGTCGGTGGTGGCCAGGATGAACACCACATGTTCCGGCGGCTCCTCCAGGGTCTTGAGCAGAGCGTTGAAGGCGTTGCCGGACAGCATGTGGACCTCGTCGATTATATACACCTTGTATTTCTCCGCCTGGGGCGGGAACACCACCTGCTCGATCAGCTGCCGGATGTTTTCCACGCTGCTGTTGCTGGCCGCGTCGATCTCCAATACATCCAGGGAGGTGTCGTTGAGGATGCTTTTGCAGCTGGCGCATTCACAGCAGGGATCACCGTCCCGGGGATCCAGGCAGTTGACGGCCCGGGAGAATATTTTGGCGGCGCTGGTCTTGCCTGTTCCGCGGCTGCCGCAGAACAGGTACGCGTGTCCGATCCGGCCGGTCTTCACCTGGTTTTTGAGCGTTTTACGGATCACGGTCTGGCCCACCATATCATCAAAGGTCAGAGGCCTTAAGACCCGGTAAAGCGCCTGGTATCGCTCTTTCACTTTACGGCTCCTTTTAACATGGATACGTCATCGGCGGTGTGCCTGCACAGGAAAGCCATGGCTGCGAACAAAAGGATGCAGGGGATGTCGTACAGGACGGACAGGGCGGTATTGACCATGCCGAAGTTCCCGGTCAGGTCCAGAAGCGCGGCCGCGATGCCGAGACCGGCGGTGACGGCGGCGAATATGCTGGCGGGCCTGCAGGCGTTGCGGTCGGGCCGCATGCCGCCCAGCATGGTCCTGACATCGCCCAGCGCCCGGAAAAAGAACAGGAAGGCCAGAGCCTGCATGAGTGAGAACAGCATGTTGCCGATCATGAAAAAGGCGGACCCGTTGACGCGGTCCACGTCTTCCTGCGTGAGCCCGTATTCGGCCATGCTTTTCGCGTCCAGGCCGTTGACGATGGAATAAGTGGTGTAGTACATCACGGCGAGCAGGAGCACCGCCATGATCATCACGGCGAACACGATGACGCTCGCCCTGGCCGCATGGCCCGCGTGATCCTTATCGGGCCCGGAGGGGAGCCGGAACAGCCTGAACGTCAGGTAGAGGAGCGCTATGGCGATCACGCCGCTGACAGCGCTGTCGAGGCTCGGGCCTCCGGATAAAAAGGTCATGAAGATATCCGTCAGGGTGAACAGGGCATACAGGCCGCAGCCGGCGGTCAGGAGCTTCAATGATCTGTCTGAAGTGAATTCCGTCCCGACGGTCAGGGCGGTCTTTTTGAGCCTGATGTCCGTCATGGCTCCTCCTGTCAGTTCCCGCTCACGGGCAGGATGACCTTTGCGAGCCATGCGAGCGCCTGCGCCTGCCAGGACGCGAATATCTGCTGCAGCGCGGGCTCTTTCAGGGTGTTGAGCGCGATGGGGGGATCTGTGAGGGTGCTCAGGCTGTCGGGCTGCCATTTCGCGACGGTCTTCATGCTCATGTCAAGGGTGATGCCGCTCTCCGTATCCTGGTCCATCAGGCTCAGCGAACCGGTGACGGTCGTGGGAGCCGTCATCCGGGACTGAGACGAAACGTCCAGTGACAGCGACGCGGTCAGGGTATCCATTTCACGGGAATTGTCGTCGTTGGGCCGGAGGATGACGGTATAGCTGCGCTTTCGTTCGCACAGGTCGTTCTGCCGGTCGTAGGTCTCTTCACCGTCGTCCGCCGTCAGGGAGAAGGATGCCGAAAAGATGCCCTCCGGTTTGGTGTCGTCCTCCGCTGCGGATCCCTTTTCCGGTGCGGGGTATTCGATCCGGATCGTGCCGGAATACAGCCCGTCGTCCGGCCCGGACGCGGTGATCTCAAAGGGATAGAGAGCGTCATCCGCCCGATAGCTGCCGCTCAGGCGCTTTTCATCCGTCCCCAGGTCGATGGAGATCCCGTTCAGGAAAAAGCCCTCGGCGAAGGGAAAGGAAACAGCGTCCTTCAGGATGACGCCCTGATAATCGTATTCCCGTTCGATCAGGATCGTGCCTTCGGCCTTGAGCTGATCCAGAGCGTTGAAAATGATCCCGCTCATGCCGGGTTCCAGATAAGCGGCGCTTTCTTCCGCGGTGAACAGCTCCCGGAACAGGGCCAGCATGGCCGGGTCGTTATAGATGTCCGTCAGGAGCTGCTTCATCTCCGCGACGGCGTCACGGACGGGGATCTCGCACTTCATGGATATGGCGCTGTCCCGGTTCTCGGTCTCGGTGCCGATCACCTGGTAGTTCTGCAGCCAGATCGCCAGCTTGGTCATATACGACGCGGAGGTCTGAGCCGCGCGGGTCACCCAGTCCTCCGGGGCGGTGCAAACGGCGTGAAGCATGCGCCACGGTGACGGCCATTCGCCCGGAGCGGCGGGGAACAGAACGCTGAACAGGTCCGTATCCGCCGGCAGGGAATACCAGGCTTTATCGTTGATCAGATCGGAATGGAAGGCGAAGGTGCCGCCGTCGATCAGGGCTTTCACCACGCCCGTTTCGGTGCCGTCCTTTTTGATGCTCACAGCGGCGGAACGGTCGGGAAAGGCGGGCAGGCGCACGGTGGATTCAAAGTCGATGCCGATGCTTCCGGCGATCATGCCGATCAGGGCCCAGGTCTCCTCATCCAGGGAAAAGGGAGCCTTATCGCCGGAAGCGGTGATGGAAACACTGCCCCGCAGGCCGGAAGAGGTGACCTGGCCTTCCAGCTTCTCTTCGATCGTGTAATCGGTGGGCACGGCGGCCAGGGAACCGGTCAGTGTCATCGCGATGCACATCGCGAGCAGGACCCCTATGATCTTTTTCATGTTCATTCCTCCTCTACGCTCCATTCGCCTGCTTCTATGGGCTCGTCGTTGATGTCCAGCCAGCGGGCGGAAAACAGTGTGTGTGTCAGCAGAACGCGGTCTTCCTCGCTGAGGGCCGATAGCCTTTTGAACGCTTCTTCGTAAATGATCCGTGAAACCGTTTCTGTGTCCGTGAGCGCGGCGGTATCGATGCCGCCGGGCCTCAGGCCGATGTCCAGGTCCACGCTCCACGTATCTTCGCCCGCCAGGGAGAGGCTGACAGAAGCCTTGCCGGAGGCGATCCCTTCCGAAGCGTTCAGCTCGGCTTTGACGGCGCGGACCGATCTGAGCCCGTCCCGGTTGGCGTTGACGGTGATATCCGCCGATATGTTTTCGGTGTCCGTCCTTTTGACGGTCACCGTGCCCTGGAGAGAGACATTCAGGCTGTGGTCCTTCGTTTTGCTGATGACTGAGCCGGTCAGTTCGATCACGGCCGCGTTCGCCTTTTCCGTGACCTTCCAGCCGAGGATGTACCGGTGCTGACCGGCGCCTCTCACCCTGTTCAGCTCCAGGCTGAAATTCCCGCCCCTGCCCGGGGCTCTGCCCATGAGGCTCGTGAAACGGTACTCCGCTTCATCGTCGAAGGCGATCCTTCCGTCCGTCGCGGCCCCCATCGGAGCGCCTTCTTTGTCGAACAGCCTCTTGTGCACGCAGCGTCCCGTGAAGACAGCGTCATCGAAATCGAACCCCGTCCACCGCTGCATGCAGGACCACGCGAGGGCAGCCAGGGGATACCCTTCCTTGAGATCCGTGAATACCGCCTGCACATCGGGCATCTCTTCCCTGGTAAAGCTGTACTCGACCGCGGAAGCCGATGAGCCCGCGTTCTTTACATAGGTCCTGTCCAGATAATTGCGGGTGTCGTCTCTTCCCTCGTCGAGATGCGCGTACCAGGCGTCCTTGAGGGCGGCACACTCTTTGATCAGATCCTCCGCGCGGAAGAGGAGCAGGCTCACATCATCCGCCTTCTCCGTCAGAAGACCGCCGGAGAGGACGGCCTGTGTGCCGCCCCAGCGGAAGGAGACGGTGCCGCCGCCGTCGCCGGCGGTGACGCATGCTTCGAGCCCGTCGAAAAAACCGTTCAGGAGCCGGGTGATCTCCTCGTCCCGGGCCTTGATACCCTCCAGGCTCACAGTGAGCGAGGCGCCTCCGGGGCTGTTAAGGATGGCGTCGGCAGCCGGCGCGAAGGCCTCGGCCCCGGCCGCGGCGCACAGGGCCTGGATGAGAAGGATCGCCGTGAGGCATCTAAAAAACTTTGTCATCCCGTTGTCCTCTGTGATCTGAAGCTCACCGGTGGAAAAGCTTCTTGACCTGGAACTGGGGGTCCTGCGTGACCCGGATGCCCAGGCGCCGGTAGATATTGTCGTCCACATGGGGGAGGATCACCGTGGAATGGGCTTCGCAGTTCCTCAGGGCGGGCAGCATTTCCATGGCCTGCCGGGAGATATCGCTGCCGGCGGCGCTGATGGAAAGGGCCACCAGGATCTCGTCGGAATGGAGCCTCGGATTGTGGTTGCCCAGATAGGAGCATTTCAGCCTCTGGATGGGCTCGATCACGGCGGCCGGGATCAGGTCGATCTCGTCGTCGATCCCCGCCAGGTGCTTGACCGCGTTGAGCAGCGCGGCCGCCGAAGGCCCCAGAAGATCGGAGGTGCGGCCCGTCACGATCTCCCCGTCGGGCATCTGGATGGCCATCACCGGCCCGTTGGTGGACTCTGCCCTGATCCGGGCGCTGGAGATGACGGGCCTGTCCGCGTCGGTCAGGTTCAATTGCTTCATCAAGAGATGGATCTTTTCCGTCTCGCTCGTTTCGCCGGTCTCCAGCGCGCTGCAGCGGGCCTTGTAATAGCGGCGGATGATCTCCTGCTTGGAAGCTTCCCGGCAGGCTTCGTCATCCGTGATGCAGTAGCCCACCATGTTGACGCCCATGTCCGTGGGGGATTTGTACGGGCTCTGTCCCATGATCCTTGTGAACAGAGCGCTGAGCACCGGGAAGATCTCGATGTCCCGGTTATAATTGACGGTGGTGACGCCGTACGCTTCCAGATGGAACGGATCGATCATGTTCACGTCGGCGATATCGGCGGTAGCCGCCTCGTACGCGATGTTGATGGGGTGCTTGAGGGGCAGGTTCCAGATGGGAAAGGTCTCGAATTTGGCGTAGCCGGCTTTGATGCCCCGCTGGTGCTCCTGATAGAGCTGGCTGAGACACACCGCCATCTTCCCGCTGCCGGGCCCCGGCGCGGTCACCAGCACCAGCGGCCGCTCGGTCTGCACGTATTCGTTTTTGCCGAAGCCTTCGTCGGATACGATCCTTTCCACATCGTAGGGATAGCCCTCGATGGGATAGTGCCGCCACACCTTGACGCCCATCCGCTGCAGTTTGTTCTGGAACTGGATGGCGCCGTTCTGGCCCGAGAACTGGGTGATCACCACGCCCGTCACCAGCATGCCCAGCCCTTTGAACGCGTCTATCAGCCGCAGCGCGTCGGCGTCGTAGGTGATGCCCAGATCCCCGCGGACCTTGCTTTTGTCGATATCACAGGCATTGATGGCCAGCAGGATCTCGCACTGGTCGCGCATTTTCAGCAGCATGGAGATCTTGCTGTCCGGCAGGAACCCCGGCAGCACCCTGGAGGCGTGGTAGTCGTCGAACAGCTTGCCGCCCAGCTCCAGGTACAATTTGCCGCCGAACTCACCGATGCGCTCGAGTATCCTTTCAGACTGCATACGGGTATACAGATCGTGATCGAATCCGACTGTCATAGTACATCCTCCGCAAAAAGTCTTACAGATGATTATATCATATAAACAGGGATTTGTATGCTGTTTTTCTTGACGAAAACAGTTTGAGTGCATAGAATTTACATGGGAGTGATCGTATCGATAACCGGGGGCCGCGCCGGCGGCTTTATATCATATTTATGGGAGGGATGGATATGCCTGATCTGAAGCATTATCAGGAGGAACTGAGGAAGATGATCCTCGAAGCGCGGCATGCCGTCTTCTTCGGGGGAGCGGGGGTCTCCACCGAAAGCGGCATCCCGGATTTCAGGAGCGTGGACGGGTTGTATCATCAGCAGTGGTCCCTGCCGCCGGAAGAGATCATCTCCAGGCACTTTTTCGTTCAGGAACCGGCGGAATTCTGGCGTTTTTACCGTGAAAAGATGCTCTTCCCGGACGCGAAGCCCAATGCCGCCCATCTGGCCCTTGCTCATCTGGAGGAAAAGGGGCATATGGCCTGCGTGATCACCCAGAATATCGACGGCCTGCATCAGGCCGCGGGCAGCAAAAACGTAGTGGAGCTCCACGGCTCGGTGCACCGCAATCACTGCACCCGCTGCGGGAGATACTATTCCCTCGCGGATGTCATGGCCATGGACGGGGTGCCCAAATGCTTCTGCGGGGGCATCATCAAGCCGGACGTGGTCCTCTATGAGGAATCCCTGCCCATAGACGCCCTGGAGAGGACGGCGGACGAGATCGAAAAGGCGGACCTGATGATCGTGGGCGGCACGTCCCTCTCCGTCTATCCCGCCGCGTCCTTCGTGCATCATTACCGGGGAAGGCTGGTGATCATCAACAAGTCACCCACGCCCCAGGACTACCGGGCCACGCTGCTGATCCCCGAAAAGATCGGCCAGACCATGTCCGCGCTGATGGATATCTGATCCGGACCGTCCTTTGGGGAGATGGAGAGCCGTGATCCCGCGTCAGCCGCGGCAAGGCCGATCAAAGACCGATTATAAAAGTTATTTTTGTCTTCCGTATTTTTTGCTATTGACAATCGTCTTTTGACGTGGTATAGTCTTTGATGCTGTCGGGTACGGCAGTGTCAAAGGTTCCTGGGTGTAGCGCAGCTTGGTAGCGTGCTTGAATGGGGTTCAAGAGGCCG
>CADCQZ010000066.1 GCA_902803675.1 uncultured Eubacteriales bacterium | reverse complement strand
GACAGCCGCGTCCGTCCCCTCTGGGTCCCGGCCCTTTCAAGGAGCCTTGAGAAAGCCGGCATCCCCTGTGACGTATTCTCTTTTCCCGCCGGGGAAAGGTCAAAGACCCTCTCCACCTTCGCCGACGCGGCGGCGTTCTTTCTAAAGAGCGGCCTCACCCGAAAAAGCGCGGTGCTCGCCCTGGGCGGCGGCGTCACCATGGACCTGACGGGCTTCGCGGCGGCCTGCTATCACCGGGGCATCCCCTGGGCGGCGCTGCCCACCACCTTCCTTTCCGCGGTGGACGCCTCCGTGGGCGGCAAGACCGGCGTGGATCTGCCCGGGAGCAAAAACGCCCTGGGCGTCTTTTCCCAGCCGGCGCTGGTCCTGTGCGATCCGGGCACCTTCATCACCCTGGGGGAGGAGCAGTGGCGGGACGGCGCCGCCGAGAGCCTCAAGCACGGCCTCATCGGGGACGCGGCCCTCTTTGAGACCATGCTGCGCCCCTGGCGTCAGCGCCTTGAGGACGTGATCGCGGCCAATATCCTGGTGAAGCGCGCTTTCGTGGAAGCGGACGAGCGCGACCGGGGCATCCGGCAGCTGCTCAATTTCGGGCACACGGTGGGCCACGCGGTGGAAGCCCTGTCCGGATATACCATGAGCCACGGCCGGTGCGTGGCCATCGGCATGCTGGCCGAGACCCGGGCCGCCTGGCGCATGGGCTTCGGATCGGTGATGCCTCAGACCGTCAAAAGCGCCCTCACCGCCTGCGGACTGCCCACGGAGTGCCCCTTTGACACAGATGCCGTCCTTTCAGCCGCCCTCCACGATAAAAAGCGCGCGGGCAGCCGCATCACCGTGGCCGCCCTCAGCCGCCTGGGGGAGGGCTTCCTCCAGGAGCTCACCCTGGATGAGTTCGCCGCTTTCCTGCGGGCGGGGCTGGATCCATGAGGGCCTCCATCCTTCCCTTTAAGGCCCGGGGCGAGGTCCGCGCGCCCCAGAGCAAGAGCTGGCTCCACCGCGCCCTCATCCTGGCGGCCCAGAGCCCGGAGGGGACGAGCATCCCCATGGACCCGCCCTGCGGGGACGTGAGAAGGACCCTCACAGGCCTCACGGCTCTTGGGGCGGAGGTGACCGAAAGTCCCGACGGGATCAGGATACGGAAGCACCGCCTGGGTTCGATCCCCGGAGCCAAAGTGGACTGCGGGGAGAGCGCCTCCACGGCCCGCTTCCTTCTGCCCCTGGCCGCGTCGCTGCGCGGCGCGGGCTTCACCGGCAGCGGCCGCCTGCCTCAAAGGCCCCTGTCCCATCTGTGCGGAGCGATCCGGGATCACGGCGCGCGTGTCTCCGGCGACCGCCTGCCCCTCACCGTGGACGGCGGCATGGCCGGCGGGGGATTCGATCTGCCGGGGGATGTGAGCAGCCAGTATATCTCCGGCCTTATCCTGTCCGCGCCCTCCCGGGAGGAGGATACCCTGATCCGCCTGACCGGCCCTTTGGAGTCCGCCCCTTATGTGGACCTGACGGCACGGATGATGGGGGAATGCGGCATCCCGGTATCCCGGTCCGGCGGCACCCTCCGCGTGCCCGGCGGCCGGGTCCCCCACCCCCCCGATCCCTGGGTGCCCGAGGGGGACTGGAGCGCCGCCGCCTGCCTTCTGATCTTCGGGGCGCTCTCCGGCCCGGTGAGAGTCACGGGCCTTGACGGCGCCTCCGCCCAGGGCGACAGGCGCATCCTGGACCTCCTGGAGCGTGCCGGCGCGTTTGTCCGCCGGTACCCTGACGGGGCCCTGGTCCGCCGCGGGGACCTAAAGCCCCTGAACGCCTCCGTCCGGGACATCCCGGATACTTTTACGGCCCTGGCGGCCCTGTGCGCTTTCATCCCGGGAGAGAGCCGCCTTGACGGCGCCGGCCGCCTCAGGCTCAAGGAGAGCGACCGGCTCGCGGCCTCCGCCGCCATGGTCGTTTCCCTGGGCGCGTTCGCCCGCGTCGAGGGGGACGCCCTGGTGATCCGGGGCCGGGAAAAGCTCCCCGGCGGCACCGTGGACGGCATGGGCGACCACCGCATCGTTATGGCCGCGGCCGCGGCCGCCTCCGCCTGCGCGGGGGAGTGTGCGATCACCGGCTGGGAGGCCGTCTCAAAAAGCTACCCGGGGTTTTACGGGGACTTATGCGCGTTGGGAGGAAACGAAAATGTCATCCGTGTTCGGCCGTAAGATCCGTTTGAGCCTGTTCGGCCAGTCCCGCGGGGAATGCGTGGGCGCCGTCATCGACGGCCTGCCCGCCGGCGAGGAGATCGACCCGGACGCCCTTCGCTCCGGCATGGCCAGGCGATCCCCGGGAAGGGCCCTCACCTCCCCCCGCAAAGAGGGGGACGAGGTCAGGATCCTGTCCGGCCTCAAGGGGAATGTGACCTGCGGCGCGCCGCTGTGCCTCATGATCCCCAACACCGACGTGAAGCCGGATACGTATACCGCCCGCACGCCCCGCCCGGGGCACGCGGACTGGCCCGCCTCCGTGCGCTTCGGGGGGCATGAGGACGCCCGGGGCGGCGGGCATTTTTCCGCCCGGCTGACGGCGCCCCTCACCGCCGCGGGGGAGATCCTGCGCCAGATCTATTCAAGGCGGGGCATCCTTATCGCCGGCCACATCCGCGCCGTGGGCGATGTGGAGGATGATCCCTTCGATCCCGTCGCTCCGGACAGAGCCCTGCTCGACCGCCTCTCCAAGGAAACGTTCCCCGTGCTGAACGAAAAAAAGGGTATGGAGATGCTGGCCCTTACGCGCGCCGCCGCCGAAAAAGGCGACAGTGTGGGCGGCCGGGTGGAGTGCGCCGTCCTGGGCCTGCCCCCCGGGCTGGGGGATCCGATCTTCGACGGCCTGGAGAGCCGCGTCTCCGCCGCTGTTTTCTCCGTGCCCGCGGTGAAGGCCGTGTCCTTCGGCGACGCCTTTGCCGCCGCCCGCGGCCGCGGCAGCGTTTTCAACGATCCCTACGGCATCCGTCACGGGCAGGTCACGCCCCTTTCCAACCACGCGGGCGGCATCCTGGGGGGCCTGTCCACGGGCATGCCCCTGATCCTGGAAGCCGCCTTCAAGCCTACCCCCACCATCGCTCTGCCCCAGAGGACCGTGGACCTGGACACCATGACGGAAACGACCCTCATCGCCGCCGGCCGGTCCGACCCCTGCGTGGTCTTAAGGGCCGTGCCCTGTGTGGAGGCCGCCGTGGCCCTGGCCCTGGCGGACTTCGTTCTCTGACGCTTTATCATCTGAAAGGACCTGACGAATAAAATGGGCATCGATCCCAACAGCCTCGCGACCAACCTGGCCGTGACCGCCCTGGTGGCGGCCCTGGTGTTCCTCCTCCCCCTGCTCGACCGCAAGGTCAGCGCCCGCCTCAAACTGAACCTCAACGGCGGCGTCAGCCTCAACCCGGACGCGGACAGGCTGATGCGCCTGCGCCAGGGCCTGCTCACGGCGGCGTTCCTTCTGTACGCCGCGGCCGTGGCCTGGCTGGTGTTTTTCTCCCGCTCCCCGTCGGAGGAGTACCGGGTCCACGTGGCTCCCTTTGAGGACCTGAAGAACGCCATCCTGATCGACGAGGGCATCCTGAGCTTTTTCAGGGTCCTGTTTTCCCGGGGCCCCGGCGCGGCCTTCGAGCACTTCAGGATCGTGAGCCCGGCCATCATCGCCCAGGCCTACATGAACCTGATGCTCTTCGTGCCCATGGGCTACCTGCTGCCCTATGTGTTCTCCTGGTTCCGCAGACGGCCCCGGGTGCGGCCGGTCACGGCCTCCCTTGTCATCTCCTTCCTGATCGAGAACCTGCAGCTGATGACCCGCCGGGGGTTCTATGACGCGGACGACCTGATCTGCAACGTGCTGGGCGGCCTGATCGGGCAGTACCTGTTCATCGCCGTGGCCTATGTGGTGACCCATCCCCGCTGGCGCCGGGAGCTCAGGGCCTACCGCCGCTGGAAAAAGAACGCCCGCGAGCGCACCCTCTATCCCTTCGCCCGGGGGATCGCCCCGGGGCGGACGGTGCTGATGGCCTCCCGGGAGGAGGACATCTACGATTTCTACGTGGCCGTCCTGGGCTTCCGGATCCGGCGTCAGCTGGTGCCCGTGGATCAGCCGGACACCCTGTTCCTTCTGGAGCTGGGCAGGGCGCAGGTGGAGATCCGCTGCTCCAATACCGGGGAAGCGCTCCCGCCCCAGCACCTGACCCTTGCCGCCCGCCGCCTCCCCGCCCTCAAAAAGCGGCTGGCCCTGAGCGGCATCGATACCGGCCCCTTCGGCCAGGACCCCTGTACCGACTTAAGGACCCTCTCCTTCACCGGCCCGGACAACGTCCGGATCACCCTGATCGAACGGTGATCCGGCACAAGCAAAAGGAGGAACCGCATGCTGTATTCCGATCCCGTCATCAGCCGCGCCGACATCATCCGCTGCGCCCTGTGCCTGAACGCGCCCTGCACCCAAGCCTGCGGCAAAACGGACCCCGCCCGGCTGCTGCGCGCCGTATGGTTCCGCGATGAGCAGACCGCGGCCCTGAGCCTGCCGCCGGAAAACCCCTGCCTGACCTGCGCCGCGCCCTGCGAAAGGGCCTGCGTGCGCCCCAATGAGGTGCCCGTGCGGGACACGCTCAACCGGCTGTACTACCAGGT
>CADCQZ010000065.1 GCA_902803675.1 uncultured Eubacteriales bacterium | reverse complement strand
TGCGGGATCAAGCGAATCGGAAGCGGGCTGAACAGGAGGAATTTCCGAACGATATCGGTTCGTGAAGGAAAGCTCCCCTGTGAAGCTGACCGAAGCGAACGCATGTGAGCAAGATAGGCAGGATCGGTGAAGGGTTCATACCTCTGATAACATCGCACGGAAATCGTCAGATTTTCGTGCGCGGGGCTGTGCAACAGCCCCGCGGCTTTGGGAGGACGGCTTCTATGGAAAAGACTTTCTATGCCGCCAGCTGGCAGAAAGAGGGCGGCGTGTACGCGATACGGTTCGACCCGGGTACCGGCCGCTTCACCTCGGCGGAAAAGGCGGCGGAGGGCGCATACACCTCCTATTTTGAGCGGGACGGGGAGATCCTGTACGTGCTCTCGGAGATCCCCGGCCCCCGGGCGGGAAAGCTGGAGAGCTTCCGGGTGACCGGGGAGGGCCTTGCCCCTCTGGATCGGCTTTCGGGCATCCCCGGCGGCTGCCCCCATATGCGCCTTGCGCGCGGGGGGAAAGTGCTGGCCGCCGCCAGCTATGAGACCGGGGACGTGTTCACCGTCCAAGCGGACGCCGGGCGCTTCGGGAGCGTCATCAGCCTTCTTGAGCATGCCGGCAGCGGCCCCGATCCCGTCCGGCAGGCGGGCTCCCACGGCCACATGGTCTGCGAGACGCCCGACGGCGGATACCTTGTCTGCGTGGACCTGGGCACGGACGAGATACGGGTGTATGCCATGGATGAGGGCGGCGCCCTTGCGGAGCGCCCGGGCGTCAGGGTCCCGGCGGGATACGGGCCCAGGCACATGGTGTTCTCCCCGGACGGGAGATACGCGTACCTGGTGTGCGAGCTGAAGTATCACCTGCTCACGTACCGGTACCTTGGCGCCGGCCGCTTCGAGCCGGTCGATGACCTGGAGGTGATCCCGGGCCTTGAAAAGGGGCAGCACGCGGGCGGCGCGATCAAACTGTCCCGGGACGGGAAAGCCCTGTTCACCACCAACCGGGGGCCCAAAGCGGGCAGCGCGGACGTCCTCTCCCTTTCGGATCCCGCCCATCCCGGACGGCGCGGCGCCCTCACGGGCCTGAGCCATCCCCGGGACATCCTGCCCTTTTCTCACGGGGAAAAGGAATACCTCCTGTGCCCGAACCTGACGACGGACACCGTGACGGCCTGGGCTTACGATCCGCAAAGCTGTTCCTTCACATTCCTGGACGAGACCGGCGCCGTGCCCCGGCCGGGCTGCGTGACGGAGTGAGCATTTATTTTCCGGTCGGTTTATTGACTTAACACCCCGCAGAGCATATAATGGAATAAACGAGCCGGAGAGGCCTTTGCCTTTCTGCGCTTTCACTAAAGAATCATGAGGAGGAGATTGACATGCCAATCAAAATGACCGTTGACGGTAACGAAGCGGTAGGCCACGTTGCATACGCGTTCAGCGATGTAGCGGCCATCTACCCCATCACGCCGTCATCCCCCATGGCCGAGCACGTGGACGAGTGGGCCGCCCAGGGCAGGAAGAACCTGTTCGGGCAGAAAGTCCATATCGCGGAGATGCAGTCCGAAGCCGGCGCCGCCGGTTCCGTGCACGGCTCCCTGGCCGCCGGTGCCCTGACCACCACCTTCACCGCGTCCCAGGGCCTGCTGCTCATGATCCCCAACATGTACAAGATCTCCGGTGAGCTGCTCCCCTGCGTGTTCCACGTATCCGCCCGCGCCCTGGCCGCCCACGCCCTGAGCATTTTCGGTGACCACAGCGACGTGATGGCCTGCCGTCAGACCGGTTTCGCCATGCTGGCCTCCGGCTCCGTGCAGGAAGCGATGGACATGGCCCTGGTGAGCCATCTGGCCGCCATCGAAGGCTCCGTGCCCTTCCTCCATTTCTTTGACGGTTTCCGCACCAGCCACGAGATCCAGAAGATCGACGCCTACACCTACGACGAGATCGCCAAGCTGGTCAACTGGGACAAGATCAAGGAATTCCGCGCCAACGCCCTCAATCCCGAGCATCCCCATCAGGGCGGCACCGCGCAGAACCCGGACATCTACTTCCAGAACCGTGAAGCGGCCAACAAGTACTACGCCGCCATCCCGGCCATCGTCGAGAAGTACATGAAGAAGGTGGCCAAGATCTCCGGCCGCGCCTACAAGCTGTTCGACTACTACGGCGCTCCGGATGCCGAGGAAGTCATCGTGGCCATGGGCAGCGGCTGCGAAGCCATCCATGAGACCATCGACGCTCTGCTCAAGAAGCACAAGAAAGTCGGCGTCATCAAGGTGCACCTCTACAGGCCCTTCAGCGCCAAGCACTTCCTGGCGGCCATCCCCGCCACCTGCAAGAAGATCGCCGTGCTGGACCGCACCAAGGAGCCCGGCTCCCTGGGCGAGCCCCTGTACGAAGACGTGTGCAGCGTGCTGTACGAAGCGGGCCGCAGTGACATCAAGGTGGTCGGCGGCCGTTACGGTCTGGGCAGCAAGGAATTCAACCCCACCTGCGTCAAGGCCGTGTACGACAACCTGAACAAGGCCAACCCCAAGAACCACTTCACCGTGGGCATCATCGACGACGTGACCGGCACCAGCCTGCCCGCCGGCAAGCAGTGCAACGCGGCCCCCAAGGGCACGATCTCCTGCAAGTTCTACGGCCTGGGCTCTGACG
>CADCQZ010000064.1 GCA_902803675.1 uncultured Eubacteriales bacterium | reverse complement strand
TTTCGGCGGCGATTGGTCCGATATCCGCCGGGAGGACATCCTGTTCCTGGATACGGAGACCAATGGCCTGGGCGGCGGTGCCGGCACGGTGGCCTTCCTGGCGGGTGCCGGCTGGTTCGAGGACGGGGCTTTCAGGATCGAACAGTACCTGATGCGGGATTACGATGAGGAAAAGTTCCTGATCGGGCGGCTCGACGCCGCGATGGCGGGGAAAAGGGTGTTCTGCACCTACAACGGCGCCAGTTTCGATCTGCCCCTGTTACGGTCCCGCTTCATCATGTGCGGCCGGCGCATGCCGGAGCCCCGCGGGCATATGGATCTGATCCATCCGGCCCGACGGGTATGGAAGACCCGTCTGGAGAACTGCAGCCTGAAAAGGCTCGAGGAAGAGGTGCTGCATATGCCCCGCGGGGACGACCTGCCGGGAGCGCAGGTCCCCGAGCGGTACAGGCTCTTCCTTCAGTGCAGGGACATGGGGCTGCTGGAGGATATCCTGACCCATAACCGGCAGGACATCCTCACCCTGCCCAGGATCCTCGGTGCCCTGATCCGGGCCCATGAACAGCCCCAGGAGCTCCGGCACGGCGAGGACGTGTTCAGCGTCGGCCGCGTGCTGGAAAAGCGAAAGGAATTCATCAGGGCAGGGGAGTGCTATCGTCTCGCGGCGGGGAGCAGGGTGCGGTACCGGGCACGGGTGGCTCTGGGGCATCTGGATCTGCGCCTGGGCAGCCCGCGGGAAGCGGCGGCATCTTTTGAGGACGCGCTCACTGTCAGGCGTTCCGCCGCCCTGTATATTTCTCTGTCAAAGATCTACGAACACCGCCTGAAGGACTACACGCTGGCCGAGCGCTGCGCTCTGAGGGCACTGGAATGCTGCCCCGGCGGGGATGAAGACCTGCGCGGGGATATCATGAAAAGGCTGTACCGGATACAAACGAAGCGAAGGAGGCATGAAAATGGGGATCATGGATGTGCTCAAGATCCGTAAAGCGGTCACGAAGCAGCAGAAGGGGGATATTCAGGGGGCCCTGGAGGATTATGAGGCGCTGTATGGGGCAGGTGTGGTCAACGTGACCTACATGCTGCCTTACGCGGTCATCCTGCTCAAAAAGGGCGGGGAAGAGAACTACCTGAAAGTCAAGGAGATCCTCCGCAAAGCGGAAAAGGCGCCCAACATGACGCCGGAATACCGTCAGCAGCTGCTCATGGACTACGCTGTGGCCAATTACAAGCTGGGTGAGATGGATAAGGCCCTGCAGCTCCTGGAAGCGACGCATAAAAAGGCTCCCTGCGGCCTGACCTATCAGTCCCTGGGATTTTTGTACATCCAGGCCGGGGACGCGGAAAAAGCGCTCCAGTACAACCTTGAGGCCGTGGAATACGATGACGAGGACCCGATCTGCCTGGACAATCTGGCCCAGGTCTACTACCGTCTTCTGGGGGATAAGGAAAAGGCTCTGGAGTATTTCAGTAAAGCGCATGAGATCAAGCCCAAGCAGATCGATACGCTCTATTTCCTGGCGAAATATGATATGGAGGCCGGCCGTTGCGCCGAGGCGAAGGAAAAGCTCGAGACGGCTCTGGAGGGCAATTTCTCTCCTCTTAATTACGCTACGCCGGATCTGGTCCGGGAGCTTCTTCAGCAGCTGCCCTGACGTTTTTTCTCAAAGAACTCTTTCAGTCTGAGAGCGCATTCCTCTTCCAGGATCCCGCCCACACAGGGCACCCGGTGATAGAAACGGCTGTCGTGGGGCAGGCTGTACACACTGCCGCAGCACCCCTGGCGGACATCGTAAGCGCCGTAATAGCATTTGCTCAGGCGCGCGAGCATCATGGCGCCGGCGCACATGGGGCAGGGCTCCAGAGTGACATAAAGGGCGCAGCCATCCAGCCGCTGCGTGCCCAGGGCCTCGGCGGCCCGGCGGATCGCCAGTATTTCGGCGTGATCGAGCACAGCGTCCGGCCCGAAGCCCTCCCGCTGGTTGTGAGCCCGCGCGATGATGCGTCCATCGCGGACCACCACCGCCCCCACGGGGACGTCGTCCCCGCATCGGTCGGCTTCGGCGAGGGCTTCCAGCATGTATTCCGTATGTTCCATTTCGACCTCCCGGTCCGTTTTATGGGAAAGGACACGCGATGAGTATTTACCGTATCTTCATATGCGCCGCGGCAGTGGTCATCGCCCTTCTGGGTCCTCTGAGCGCCGGCGGGACGGCGGAGGACCGTGTGGATATGACCTGCCTGAACATCGGCAAGGCCGACTGTGTGATCCTCCGCGCGGGCGGCCGCGCTTTTTTGATCGACACGGGCTATGCCCAGACCTATCCGGCCCTCGAGGCGGCTCTTGACGAGATGGGCATCACGGCCCTTGACGGTGTGTTCCTGACCCACTGCCACACCGATCACCAGGGCGGGATCATGCCTCTGGCGCTCAGTTCTCTCCCGGTGGGGAACTGGTACGCTTCCGGGATCTATTATAACACAGATACGCAGGACCATCCAATCCTCCGGGCGGCCGAGGCCCGGGGCACGCAGCCTGTTTTTCTGTCCTCGGGAGACAGGATCGATGTCTCCGACGGCATCTGGTTCGATGTGCTCGGCCCTCTGACGGCGGACACGGAGAATGAGAACAACAATTCCCTGGTCATGCGCTTTGTGTCGCCCTGCGGCTCGATCCTCCTGACGGGGGACATGAAGCTGGAGGAGGAGGCCTCCCTGATCGGCGCCGGTCTCCTTCAGGCGTCGGATGTGCTCAAATGCGGGCATCACGGCGATAACAAAGCCACCGGGGACGATCTTCTTTCTATCGTCCGCCCGCGTGTCGCGCTGATCTCCACCTCCACCCCGGAGGAGCCGGACACCCCGGCGAAATCCACCCTGAAGCGCCTGAGCGGCATGGGCTGCGCCGTTTACGTGACTCAGGACGCGCAGGATGCCTGGCGTGTGGTCATGGACGCTCAGGGCGTGCGCGTGGAAGATGTGGCCTGGCGGAAGATCCCGGCGAAGGTGAAGGGCATCGTCATGACCATCGAAACGGAGGATGACGTTTTATCCCTTCTCAATACCGGCGGTGAAGCGGTGCGCCTGAACGGGACGGCCCTGTATTCCACCCGGGGGAACGAGCTGTTCTATCCGGCCGATATGATCCTTGAGCCGGGCGTGCCCTACCTGATCGGCAGCGGGAAAACCAAAGAGCACCGCTGCGATCAGGTCCTGAACGACAAGAGGATCTGGCATAAGAGCAAGCTGGATATCGCCGTCCTTTATGACGCCTGGGGGCGGCCCATCGCGGCCTGCGGCAACGGGATGGAGGACTGACCCGGCTTAAAGACGCCGGTTGCGGCAGACCTAAGGCCCGTGTTATAATAAAAAACAGCTCTATTTTGTTTGAAGGAGTTTTAACGTATGGGTTTTTTTCAGAAACTGTTCGGTATGGGCAATGACGCCCTTTTAAAGCCCCTGATGAAGCAGGCCGACAGGATCGAGGCGCTCGCGGATCAGTTCGCGGCCATGAGCGATGATGCGCTCCGGGCCAAGACGGACGAGTTCAAAGCCCGCTATCAGAAGGGCGAGACCCTCGACGCGCTCCTGCCCGAGGCCTTCGCGACGGTCCGTGAAGCGTCCAGGCGCACCCTGGGTCTGTATCCGTTCCGGGTGCAGCTCATCGGCGGCATCGTGCTGCATCAGGGCCGCATCGCCGAGATGAAGACCGGTGAAGGCAAGACCCTGACGGCCACGCTCCCGGCGTACCTGAACGCGCTGACGGGCCGGGGCGTCCATATCGTGACTGTCAACGATTACCTGGCTTCCTTCCAGGGCGAGGAGATGGGCAAGCTTTACCGCTTTCTGGGCCTGAGCGTGGGCATCATCGTCCACGATCTGACCAGTGAGGAGCGCAAAGCGGCCTACAACTGCGATATCACCTACGGTACCAACAACGAGATGGGTTTCGACTATCTGCGCGACAACATGGTCATCTATGAGAAGAACATGGTGCAGCGCGGGCATGTCTTCGCCATCGTGGACGAGGTGGACTCCATCCTGATCGATGAGGCCAGGACGCCTCTTATCATTTCCGGCCAGGGCGAAAAGTCCACTGACATGTATGACAAGGCCAACAGCTTCGTGATCCGCCTGAGGAAGGATACCGACTTTACCGTCGACGAAAAGGACAAGGCCGCCATCCTCACGGAGGAGGGCGTAGCCAAGGCGGAAAAGGCCTTCGGCATCGAGAACCTGTCCGATCCGGAGAACAACGATCTGAACCACTATATCATCCAGGCCCTGAAGGCCAACGCCCTGATGAAGCGGGATGTGGACTACGTGGTGCAGAACGACGAAGTGCTCATCGTGGACGAGTTCACCGGCCGCCTCATGGTGGGGCGCCGCTTCTCCGACGGCCTGCATCAGGCCATCGAGGCCAAGGAGCACGTAAAGGTCCAGAGAGAGAGCAAGACCCTGGCGACCATCACCTTCCAGAATTATTTCAGGATGTATGAGAAGCTCTCCGGCATGACCGGTACGGCGAAGACGGAAGAAGAGGAATTCCAGGGCATCTACAACCTGGACGTGGTCCAGATCCCCACCAATAAGCCCATGATCCGTGTGGACATGAATGACATGATCTACCGCACCAAGAAGGGCAAGTACAATGCCGTGGTGGAAGAGATCATCAAGAGACATCAGACGGGCCAGCCCATCCTGGTAGGCACCGTTTCCGTTGAGGTCAGCGAGCTGCTCAGCCGCATGCTGGAGCTCCGGGGCATCCCTCATGAGGTGCTCAACGCGAAGCACCACGCCCGCGAGGCTTCCATCGTGGCGCAGGCGGGCCATTACGGCGCTGTGACTATCGCCACCAACATGGCCGGCCGCGGTACCGACATCCTTCTGGGCGGCAACCCGGATTATCTGGCCCGCCGCGCTCTGCGTCAGCAGGAGGTGCCGGAGGAGCTGATCGAGGCGGCCACGGGCTTCAACGAGAACGTGCCCGAGGAGGTCCTGGAGGTCCGCAAGCAGTACCGGGCGCTCAAGAACGAATACAAGGTCAGGACCGATGAGGAACACGACAAGGTGGTCGCCGTGGGCGGATTGCACATCATCGGTACCGAGCGTCATGAGAGCCGCCGCATCGACAATCAGCTGCGCGGCCGTTCCGGCCGTCAGGGCGATCCCGGCTCCAGTCAGTTCTTCATCGCGCTGGAGGACGACCTGATGCGTCTTTTCGGCGGTGAACGCATGGACGCGATGGTGGGCAGGCTGGGCATGGACGATCAGAGCCCCCTGGAGGCGGGCCTTCTGACCAAGCAGATCGAGAACGCGCAGAAGCGCGTGGAGAGCCGCAACTACGATGTCCGCAAGCACGTGCTCCAGTACGACGACGTGATGAACCAGCAGCGCGGCATCATCTACGGCCAGCGTCTCCAGGTGCTCAGGGGCGAGAACATGCGCGATGTCATCGAGGACATGGAACGCGCCCTGCTCCATGATCTGGTCTCCCGCTTCTGCTCGGGCGGCTCCTCCGCGGAATGGGATCTGAAGTCCCTGGCGGAGAACGCCGAGCGGCTTTGCGTGCCCCAGGGCACTGTGGCGGCCAACGAGGACGCCATCCGCAGCTTCGGCGACGGCAAGGCGGTGGAGGATTTCCTGCTCAATATGGCCGACCGCTATTACGCGGAGCGTGAGGAGAAGATCACCTCCCTCGGCATCGACATGCGGGAGCTGGAGCGCAACGTGCTCCTGCGGGCCGTGGATATGCGCTGGATGGATCATATCGACGCCATGGATCAGCTCCGGGACGGCATCGGCCTGCGGGCTTACGGCCAGAAGGATCCCGTCAATGAGTACAAGCTCGAGAGCTATGACATGTTCGAGGAAATGGTCCATCTGATCCAGGAGGACACGGTCCGGCGGCTGTTCATGTCCAGGATCGAGCATCCCGAGGAGCGCAGGGCGGCCGCCAGGGTCACCAGCGACAACCGCACCGCGGCGCCCGCCGGGCCCCAGGTCCGCAGGATGCCGGCCAATGTGCAGGCGGCGAAAAACGCTCCGGCCAAACCGATCCCGATCCGCGCGGGCGAGAAGATCGGCCGCAACAGCCCCTGCCCCTGCGGCAGCGGCAAGAAATACAAGCAGTGCCACGGCCGCGCCGACGCTGAAAAGGAGTAAGAGCCATGATCGTTGAACTTGAACAGTATACCCAGCGCCTGGACGCCCTCAAGGCCCGGCTTTCGGAGGTCAAGGACGGGCTCCACCTGCCCCAGCTCCGGGAGGAACTGGAAGAGCTCCGGGAGGAAATGAACGCCGAAGGCTTCTGGAACGATCTGGAGCGGAGCACGCATGTGAACCGCCGCATCGCCGCGCTGGAGGGCAAGCTCAAGGAAGTGGCTGCCCTGGATACGATGTGTGACGACATCGGGGTCATGATGCTCCTGGCGGAGGAAGAAGGGGATGAGAGCATGATCGCCGAAGCCGGCGGCAATCTCTCCGAACTGGAACAGAAGATCGCCGCTCTGGAGCTGGAGACCCTCATGCGCGGGGATTACGATCACTGCGACGCCGTGCTGAGCCTTCACGCCGGGGCGGGCGGCACCGAGGCCCAGGACTGGACCGAGATGCTCTACCGCATGTATACCCGCTACTGTGAGCGCAAGGGCTTCCAGGTGACGCTGCTGGATTACCTGGACGGGGACGAGGCGGGTGTGAAATCCGCCACTTTCCAGGTCTCCGGCGAGAACGTTTACGGTTATCTGCGGGGCGAGAAGGGCGTGCACCGTCTGGTGCGCATCTCTCCCTTTGACGCCAACGCCAGGCGGCACACTTCCTTCGCGTCCCTGGACGTGGCTCCCATGCTGGAGGACGAAGGCGCCATCCAGATCAATATGGAAGAGGTCCGGGTGGATACCTACCGTTCCACGGGCGCCGGCGGCCAGCACATCAACAAGACGGACTCCGCCGTCCGCATGACCCACATCCCCACCGGCATCGTGGTGTCCTGCCAGAACGAGCGCAGCCAGGTCCAGAACCGTGAAATGTGTTTGAAGATGCTCCGCGCCAAGCTCCTTGAGCTCAGGGAGCGTGAGCGTGAGCAGCAGATGGCG
>CADCQZ010000063.1 GCA_902803675.1 uncultured Eubacteriales bacterium | reverse complement strand
GGACTTGTCGTACCCCTCGTGGAAGAACTCCTCGGGCGTCTGGCTGTGCCACACCAGGGTGTGCCCGTGCACCTTGATGCCGTTGGCCTTCGCGAAATCCAGAAGGGGCTTCGCCGCGTCAAAGCGCACCGCCGCGGCGGTCTCGTCCGTGCGGGAAAGGGCGCGGCTCGTGCCCACGTCCAGCACCGAGTCCGGCTTCATCTCATTCTCGGGCGTGATGATATTGAACTGCTGCCTGACCAGATCCATCTTGGCCTTGTCGGAGAACGCGCCGCGGGGCAGGGCGACGCCCACATCGAAGGAGCCGGCGTATATGTCCTTGAGGGAAGGCAGGTCCTCCCCCACGGCCGCCGGGGCACACAGGAGCAGGAAGATCACGCACAGCGCCAGGGAAAGGATCGTTCTCATCGTATGTTCCTCCGATCGAATGCTTTGCCCCATCATATCACAGCGTTCATGAAAATGCACGATATTTCGCCGCGGCCCATCCCAGGATCTGACAGCGGATCCGCTCTCCCGGGCTTTACGGCGGGGCCACAACAGTGGTATAGTGGTGTATCACATCGTTTCTTTCTTATCCGGAGGGCATCGGCATGGAGCAGATGAGCCAGCGCGTACGTTCCCTGGCCCCGGAGCAGGATCCCCTGCGCCTGGGATCGGGCTGGACGAAGGAAGACCTTTCAAAGCCGCAGATCATCATCGAGAGCACCTTCGGGGACAGCCATCCCGGATCGGTGCACCTGAAAAAGCTCGCCGAAGCGGTTCGGGAGGGCGTCAGGGAAGCGGGCGGGCACGGGGCCCGCTATCACTGCACGGACATCTGCGACGGGGAGAGCCAGGGCACCGACGGCATCAACTTTTCCCTCGTGAGCCGCGAGATGATCGCGAACATGATCGAGATCCACGGCAGCGCCACGCCCTTTGACGGCGGCGTGTTCATTTCCAGCTGTGACAAGGGCCTGCCCGGATGCCTTGCGGGCATGGCGCGCCTGAACATTCCCGGCGTGGTGCTGCCCGGCGGCGTCATGGGCGCGGGGCCGGAGATGCTCACCCTGGAACAGCTGGGCGCGTACGCCGCGCGGCATGCCCGGGGAGAGATCTCCCGGGAGAAACTTAACTGGGCCAAGGAGAACGCCTGCCCCGGCTGCGGCGCCTGCGCCTTCATGGGCACCGCAGGATCCATGCAGGTGATGGCCGAGGCTCTGGGGCTGGCCCTGCCCGGCACGGCGCTGCTGCCGGCGGACAGCGAGGAAATGATGAGAGCCGCGCGCACGGCCGGGAAGAGAGCCGTGGAGCTTGCAAAGGAGGGGCTGAGGCCGTCGGACATCGTGACCGCGGAAAGCTTCGAGAACGCCATCCTCATCCACGCGGCCATATCCGGCAGCACCAACTGCCTGATGCATCTGCCCGCCGTCGCCCATGAACTGGGCATCCGGATCGACGGGGACACCTTCGACCGCCTGCACCGGGGCGCGCTGTACCTGACGGATATAAGGCCCGCGGGACGCTGGAGCGCCGATCTGTTCAGCCGCGCCGGCGGCGTGCCCGCGGTGATGGAAGAGCTGCGGGATGCCCTGCACCTTGACGCCATGACCGTCACCGGGAAGACGGTGGGCGAAAACCTGGATGACCTCAAACGCGGCGGGTACTATGATGAGTGCCGGGCGCGGCTGGAGAGAGCGAACGCCAAATACGGCCTGGACCTTAAGCGGGAGGACATCATCCGGCCGAAGAGCGATCCCATGGGCACGGACGGATCCGTGGCTGTGCTGAGGGGCAGCCTGGCCCCGGGCGGCGCCGTGATCAAACACACCGCCTGCCCGAAGGAAATGTTCTCATCGGTGCTCCGCGCCCGCCCCTTCGACAGCGAGGAGGAGGCCGTGGACGCGGTGCTCAGGCACAGGGTCCGTCCCGGGGACGCGGTGCTGATCCGGTATGAGGGTCCGCGGGGATCGGGCATGCCGGAGATGTTCTACACCACCGAGGCCATCTCATCCGATCCCGTACTGGGGCGCTCCGTCGCCCTGATCACGGACGGCCGGTTCTCCGGCGCGTCCACCGGGCCCTCCATCGGCCACTGCAGCCCGGAGGCCCAGGCCGGCGGGCCCATCGCCCTGGTGGAGGAAGGGGACCTGATATACCTGGACGTGAAGGAAAGACGGCTGGACATCGTGGGCGTCCGCGGCGAAAGGAAGACGCCGGAGGAGATCGCGTGGGTGCTCCGTGAGCGCCGGAAGGCCTGGCGGCCGAAACCGGCGAAGTACAGAACCGGTGTGCTGCGCCTGTTCAGCGAGTGGGCCGCCTCCCCTATGGAAGGCGCTTACCTGAGATACGATCCCGGGGAGGATGAGAAATGGACCTGATGTATCCTGTGTATTTCCTGCTAGGCGCCTTGATATTCTTCGGCGCCGCGGGATATAAAAAGGGCGAATGGAACGAGGGGTATACCTCCCGGGAGCAGACCAAAGTGCTCCAGGGCGTCGCCGCCTTGGGAGTGGCCCTGCACCATATCGCCCAGAAGAGCTGCGGCCCCTGGCACCCCAGCCAGTACATCGTCCACGGGCTGGACGTATTCGCGCCGGTGGGCTTCCTGTTCGTGGCCGTGTTCTTTTTCGGCAGCGGCCTGGGGCTGTACAGGAGCCTGAAGACCAAGCCGGGATATCTGGACGGCTTCACGCGCAGGCGGATCGTGCCCATCATCGCGGCCTATTACCTGTCCGAGGTCATCCACCTGATCGTAAGGTATCTGATGGGTGAAAAGCTGACGGCGCTGACGACGGTCTGGTACCTGAGCGGGCTGCACATGGCCAATTTCAACGCCTGGTTCCCCGTGGTGATCGTGATGTTCTACGCGGTGTTTTGCCTGGCCTTCCGTAAATGTCGCTCCGAACGGACCGCGATCGGATGGGTGTGGGCCTTCACGATCGTGTACACCGTGTTCAACGCGTTCATCGATCATCAGAACGCCTGGTGGTTCCGCGGCGAATGGTGGTACAACAGCGTGGTGATGTTCCCCCTGGGCCTTTTGTTCGGCCGGCATGAGCAAAAGATCACCGCGAGGCTCAAAAAAGGATACCCCTTCTGGCTGATCCTGTCCCTGACCGCCATGGTGGGGTTCTACCTTTTCTCCGATCTCAAGGCGCCGGATCTGTGGGGATACTACGGGCAGAACTGGGGCGATCCGATAAAGGTGCCCCACCGGCTGCTGACCGCCCTGTCCCAGTGGCTGGCCTGCGTCGGCTGCGTGTCCTTCATGATGATCTTCTCCATGAAGGTGCGCCTGGGCAACAAAGCGCTGAAGTTCCTAGGCGGGATCACCCTGGAGTTTTACCTGGTGCACGGGATATTCGTGGAGCTGTTCGGGTTCAATTTCCTGGACCTGGCCCCCAGCCTGTACTATATCCGGAACGTGCCGCTGTATACCTTCGCCGTGCTGGGCTGCAGCATCCCCGCGGCGCTCCTTTTCCGCTTCCTGTGGAAGGGCATGATGACACTGCCGGGAAAGTTCAGGAAGCGGAAAGGCCCCGACGGCGGCGCCCGAGAAAGGGAAAGCGGAAAACTCAGGCAGCACTTGAAAAAGTTCATGTTCCCCGGACTGATGCTGATCGGGCTGGCGGTGGTGATCGCTCTGCTCGGCCGGGCCCAGACCTTAAAGGGCCGGGTGATGAGCGGCATGCTGGTGGATCCGCCGGAAGGATATACCTGCACTTATTCCGACTCCCGATACGCCGTATGGAAGAGCGGCGGATCCGGGCAGAAAGCCGGGTCCCTGGTGCTGGACGGAGAGATCCGGGACCTGAACGCCCGGTCCCTTTCCACGGCGGAAGACGTGATCGAAAGGTGCCCCTTCCTCAATGACGCCCGGATCTACACAAATCCGAACGGGGTGCGCATGACCGCCGGATGGTGCGAGGCCGAGGACGATTCAAAGGACATGCGGTATTATATCGAGAGCAAAGGAGCCGTGTTCCTGATGAGCATGATCGTGAACGAGAAATACCACGATCCGACGGAATGCGAAAAGATCCTGCGCCTGACCGCCGACAGCGTGCGCCCGAAGTGAGCATGTTTCCAGATAATGGCAACATTTTAAATACAATCCGTCTCATTGACGATTGACTGTATAATGTGATAGACTGTGCCCGGATCCCCCCGGGATCCCGTGCGGCGCAAAGAGCTCACCGCAGGATAAGCATCCCGACCGGGCATCCTTCTCGGATGCCCTGACTTGTTTTCCCGGAAGACGGCCGTGAGCCGCCCCCGGGCAGAGACCTTTGAAAGGAAGGCGCACCATGAAAAAACTGATCTCCCTGATCCTTGTGACTGTTCTGGCCCTGAGCGTATCCGGCGCCTTCGCCGAGGACCTGCTGGACACGATCAAAAACCGAGGCACCCTGGTGATCGCCACCGAGGGCAACTGGTCCCCCTGGACCTACCATGACGAGAGCGGGGAGCTGGTGGGCCTGGATGTGGAGATCGGAAAATTGATCGCCGAGGGCCTGGGCGTGACCGCCGAATTCCAGGAGACGGACTGGGATTCCATCCTGGCGGGCGTGGATTCCGGCCGGTTCGACATCGCCTGCAACGGCGTGGGCTATACTGAGACCCGCGCGGAAAAGTACAGCTTCTCCACCCCCTATGTGTACACCCACAAGGTGCTGGTGGTGGCCTCCGACAACGAGGACATCAAGACCATCGAGGACCTGAAGGGCCGCACCACCGCCAATTCCCCCTCCTCCACCTACGCTCAGCTGGCTGAGGACCAGGGCGCCACGGTGACCTACGTGTCCACCCTGGGCGAGACCATCGAGCTGCTGCGCTACGGCCGTGTGGACGCCACGATCAACGCCCAGGTGTCCATCGAGGATTACCTCAAGCAGCATCCGGACGCCAACATCAAGATCGTGCAGGTGCTGCCCGGCGATCCGGTAGCCTACCCCGTGCGCAAAGCGCCTGAGACGGACAGCCTGGTGGCGGCGATCGACGAGATCCTGGAGAACGCGCGGAAGGACGGCACCCTGAGCGCCATCTCCCTGAAGTATTTCGGGCTGGACCTCACGGCGGCCGACTGACAGACCGGCTCGGACCGACACCACAGGGAGGCCCCCTCCCTGTGGTTTTTAATGGTGAAGCATGAAAAACGCGGACCTTTTCCGTCATGAGGACGATTACCCGGACCTGGACACCGCCCGGGCAGCGGAGCATCTTTCCCAGGCTGTGAGGTGCCCCACGGTGAGCTATGTGGACACATCCAGAATAGACTACAGCGCTTTTGACCGCCTGCAGGCTTTCCTGCGCGCGGCTTTTCCATTTGTCGCCGAAAAAGCCGTGTGGGAAAAGATCGGCCACAGCCTGCTGATCACCCTCCCGGGCAGCGATCATACGTTGAAGCCGGCGCTGTTCATGGCCCACCAGGACGTGGTGCCCGTGGTGCCCGGCACGGAAAACGACTGGCTGCACGGGCCCTTTTCCGGGGATATCGCGGACGGATACCTGTGGGGCCGGGGGGCGATGGACATCAAACAGATGCTGATCGCCGAGATGGAGAGCGCCGAGTACCTGCTGAAAAAACACGGCGCCTTCAAACGCGCCGTGACCTTCGCTTTCGCCGAGGATGAGGAGACCGTCTCCACCGGCGCCAGGGCCATGGCCGCGCTCCTGAAGGACCGGGACGCGGAAATGGAGTATGTGCTGGACGAGGGCGCGGGCGACGTGACCGACGCCGGAGACTGGGGCGCTCCCGGCACCCTGATCTGCACCATCGGGACCTATGAGAAGGGTTACGGCGATATGAGGCTCGCCGTCAGATCCCGGGGCGGGCACAGCTCCAACCCCTTCCACGGTACCTCCCTGGGCCGCCTGGCCCGGGCCATCACCGCGGTCCTTGATGATCCGCCGGAGCCCGAGATCCAGCGGTCCGTCATTAGCAGCCTGAAGACACTGGCGCCCCTGATCACCGAGGAGCCCATGCGCGCCTGGGCGAAAGAACCGGAAAAACACACACAGGAGCTGAAACGATGGTTCATGGCGCGGGAGAGCCTGTACCACCTGGTGAGCACCACCGCGGCTCCCACCATGATCTCCCCCGGCGCGCCCGCGGGCAACGTGATGCCCCAGGACATGGAGGCCGTGATCAATTTCCGCATGATCCCGAAGGACACGCCCGAAAAGCTGCTGGAGAAATACACGGCACTTTTGGGGCCGGATGTGGCCGTCTCCTGGGTGCAGAAGATCGCCGCTTCCGTGCCCTCCGATATCTCTTCTTACGGATACAGGGCGCTGAAAAAAACGCTGGAAAGGTATTTTGACCGCCTCCGCTTCATCCCGGCCCAGAACCGGGGCGCCACCGACGCCAGGAACTATGAGTGTCTGAGCCGGTGCGTGATGCGCTTCGGACCGTTCCTGGAGGAAGAGGAGATATCCAAAGAGGGCGTGCACGGCACCAACGAAAGGATCTCCCTGCGGGCTTATTTTCAGGGCATCCGGGTGCTGACAAGGCTGATGGAAGACACATGTGTTAAGGGAGAACGCTTCTGATGAGTGAACGCTTGCAGAATATCCTGATCGATTCCTTTCCCAAGCTGCTGGAGTACGGCGTCAAGGTCACGGTACCGCTGACGATCCTGTCCTTCCTGCTGGCGCTGCTCATCGCCGTGATCGTGGCGCTGATCCAGTACGCCGACGTGAAATGCCTGCGGCAGATCTGCCGGTTCTATATCTGGCTGATCCGCGGCACGCCCCTGCTGGTGCAGCTGTATATCGTGTTCTACGGCCTGCCCAGCGTGGGCATCAAGCTGGAGGCCTTCACCGCGGCGGTGCTGGTGTTCGGCTTCAACGAGGGCGCCTACATGGCCGAGACCATGCGGGGCGCTCTGGAGAGCGTATCCGTGGGCCAGGTGGAGGCGGGCTACTGCGTGGGCCTCAACTATCTGCAGATCATGACCCACGTGGTGCTGCCCCAGGCCTTCCGCACCGCCTTCCCCGCCCTGTCGAACTCGCTGATCTCCATGCTCAAGGGCACCAGCATGGCCGCCACCATCACGGTGATGGAGATGTTCCGCCAGGCCCAGGTGATCAACGGGCGCGTGTACGAGTCCCTGGGGCTGTATATGGAAGTGGCGATGATCTACCTGGCCTTCTGCACGCTGCTGACCTGGCTGCAGCACAAGGGCGAAAAGAAGCTGGCAAGCTACGGAGGAAAAATCAAATGATGCTGCAGGTAAAGGGCGTACACAAGCGTTTCGCGGACACCGACGTGCTGCGCGGGATCGATCTGAACGTGGAAAAGGGCGACGTGGTGGCCATCCTGGGCCCCAGCGGATCGGGCAAGACCACTTTTCTAAGGTGCCTCAACTATCTGGAACGGGCGGACACCGGTGAAATGATCTTTGACGGGGAGCGGTTCGACATGCACAGCGCCACGAACGCCCAGATCGCCCGCATCCGCAGAAAAACGGCCTTCGTGTTCCAGAACTACAACCTGTTCCTCAACAAGACCGTGCTGCAGAACGTGACCCTGGGGCTCACCGTGGGCCGGAAGATGGACAGGCACCGGGCCGCGGGCATCGCCGTGAAGGCCCTTGAAAGAGTGGGCATGGGCGATAAGATCTCCAGCTACCCCAACCAGCTGTCCGGCGGGCAGCAGCAGCGGGTGGCGATCGCCCGGGGACTGGTGACGGACCCCGAGATCATCTATTTCGACGAGCCCACCAGCGCGCTGGATCCCGAACTGATCGGCGAGGTGCTCGGCGTGATGCGCCGGCTGGCGGAGGACGGCATGACCATGCTGATCGTGACCCACGAGATGGATTTCGCCAGGAGCGTGTCCCGCAGGGTGCTGTTCATGGAGAACGGCAGCGTGATCGAGAGCGGGCCCACCGCAGAATTTTTCGAAGACCCGAAGGAGGAACGGTCCAGGGCGTTCATCCAGTCCATCCGCGGCGCCAGGGGATAGAGCGCCGAAGATCGATACGCGTCCGGAGATCGATATGTACCGGATGCGTATTTTTTTGTGCCCGCACCTTGATTTTAACGGAAAAAGGGATACAATAGAGCCATCAACAAGCACATAAAGGAGGCTTTCGACATGGAAAAGATCAAGGATATGCTGGCCAGCGCGGGCGGCAGTATCGTGCTGGCGATCGTGGTGCTGATCGTAGGGCATCTCATCATCAAGGCCGTGATGAAGCATCTGCGCAAGCTCAAGAGGTTCGAGAAACTGGACCAGACCATGACCCGTTTCCTGCTCAACTTCATCAAATGGGGCCTGTACGTGATGCTGATCATCAGCGTGATCGGCATCCTGGGCGTGCCCATGGCCCAGGTGATCGCGGTGCTGGCTTCCGCCGGCGTCGCCGTAGGCCTGGCCCTGCAGGGCGCCCTGAGCAACCTGGCGGGCGGCATCCTCCTTCTGGTGCTGCGTCCCTTCAACGTGGGCGATTATGTGGACGCGGCAGGCGCCAGCGGCACGGTCCACTCCATCAACCTGTTCTACACGGTGATCACCACCATCGACAACAAGCGCATCACCGTGCCCAACGGCAGCCTGATGAACTCCAATGTGGTGGACTACACCGCCGAGCCTCTGAGGCGTGTGGATCTGGTGTTCTCCTGCGCCAAGAGCGAAAAGCCCGCCGAGATCCAGAAGTGCATCCTGGACGCTGTGGAAGGCAGCCAGTTCGCCCTCAAGGATCCCGCGCCCTTCGCCCATATCAGCGGCGGCACCAACGAGGGCATGGAATTCACCGTGCGTGTATGGTGCAAAACGGAGAATTACTGGGACCTGTACTTCGAGCTGAACCAGAGCATCGTGGAAGCCTTCGCCGCCAAGGGCGTGCAGGCGCCCGCGCTGCGCGTGATCAGCGACAAGGCGTGAGATCTCCCGGACGGGACACAAAAACAGCGGCTGCCGAAAAAAGGCGGCCGCTGTTTTATCATTGCCTGGATCCCCGGTCAGGCTCTTATTCGCCGCCTTTTTCAAAAGCGGCCGCGTGCTGTTTGAAAAAATCGTAGTACAGCCTGGGGTTCTTCAGGGTCGTCCAGTCGTCCGTCACCCGGGCGCCGTCATCCAGATCGATGATCCGGGCCCCCGGCAGGGCCAGAAGGAAGGGCGAATGGGTGCTGATCACCAGCTGGTTGCCGCAGTAGCGCGTCGCCTCAAAGAGGAAATCCTTCAGGATCAGCTGATTCTCCGGGCTCAGGCTGTTCTCCGGCTCGTCCAGAAGGCAGAGGGTGTCCATCTCCATCCTCTCCTTAAAGACCATCAGCGCGCTCTCCCCGTTGGACCGCTCCCGGACACTTTGG
>CADCQZ010000062.1 GCA_902803675.1 uncultured Eubacteriales bacterium | reverse complement strand
TACAGGGAATAGCAGGCGAATTCCCCTTCCCTGAGCCGCAGCACGTACCGGGACCAGTCGCCGTCGAAGGCGAAGCGCTTTTCCCGGTCCGGGTAACGGCAGAAGAGGGTCATCCCCGTATCGTGCCGGTAGGCGCACACGGGCGGATCGTCCCCGATATGGCCGTAGGACCTGCCCGGCCCGGGCAGCTCGTCGAAATCCGTGCCCGCCACGGTGCAGCCGGGCAGCCGGAACACGTTGGCGGCCAGCTTTTCGTTGATGGCGCAGTTCTCCACCAGCATGTTCTTCAGGTACTCGTTCAGGATCGCCCGAGCCCTGTCATACCCCGGATGCGCGCCGCCCCGGGCATAGTCCAGGATCAGCTGCCACCCGGCCGGCGGGACCACCGAGCAGGGGGAATTGCCGCAGTTCATCTTTTTCCACGGCCACATGTTGACCCCGATATCAAGGCTGGCGGCCAGGGGCATCATGGCGGAGAACCATTCCATGGTGTTTTCGCCCGTCTCCCCCAGCCACAGGGGCACGTTGAGCTTTTCGGACAGGTCCAGCCAGGGCCGGAAGGCGGAGATATCCGGATCGCAGCCGTAACGGTGGAAATGGATCACCATTTTGGGATCGTAGACATGGTCGAAAATGTCCGCGGCCGTGGCCCAGTGATGGCCCTCCAGGGTGATGAGATGCTTTTTGTCCACCGCCCGGATGCGCGCGATGCACTTTTCGTAGAACTCTTTGAGCCGGGGCAGGTATCTGTCCAGATCCGTGTCCCCCTCAAAGCGCGCGGGCCGGATGGGCTCGTTCAAAAGGTCGTACCCGCCCACGATCCACCGGTCGTGATAACGCTCGGCGATCCTTTCCCACAGGCACAGGCCCTTCTCGAACTGGTCCTCATCCATGAACAGGCGGCACATGTCGTCCACGGAGTCGTCGATATTCGCGCCGGTCTGCCCGCCGGGGGCGCCGTGAAGATCGATGAAGGCGTACAGGCGGTACTGCTCGCACCAGGCGAGCACCCGGTCCAGGCACTCGAACCCCTCATCCTCGAACACCACACCCGGGCCTTCCCTCAGGAACAGGCGGGCGTTGATGGGGACGCGCACGGAGTTGCAGCCCATGTCCGCCATCATCTGGATATCGCTCTCGGTGATATAGGAAGCGCGGAACCGCTTCCAGAATTTCTCGGCGTAGGCTTTCCCTGTCAGCTCCTCCACCACCGCCTCGATGCGGCGGGGCCGGTCGAAGCGGGGCAGGTTGAAAGCCTGCCACATGTAGCCCTCGCACAGGAGCCAGTTGCCCAGGCCCCAGCCCGTCAGGAGCACTTCCTCCCCGATCCCGTTCACGATGCGGCGCCCGGACACATCCAGGAACCCATTCACCCGGTCACGGCTGACTGTTTTTTTCATGGATCGCTTATCTCCCGTCAAGGTCTTATACAGGACTGCCGGAGAGGTGAACCTCTCCGGCAGTCCAAGAGGGTTACCGGTCTATTGTATCACAATTCCCGGATTATTTGTAGCTGTACTCTTCGCAATAATCCAGCCACTGCTCGGTGAAACCGTCACGGCAGGCCTGCAGGCCGGCCTCGGTCACCTTCTGGCGGAACTCGGCCACAGCGGCGTCCACGTCATCCACCAGGCCGGCCTGGAGGGGCGCCAGGTACTGACGCATCACGTTGGACACGGCGGTGCGCTCGAACTCATAATCGGTGTAATCCTCGGTGAAGCCGCCGTAGATGTTCACGTTCGGGAACTTGGTCTTCTGGGCGATCTCGTTGTACTTGTCGAACATGGCCTGCAGGGCGATATCGGAGGCCTGGGGCAGCTTGTAGTCGTTGACGCGCAGGTTCCAGGTGTTGAAGTTCTCATAGCGGAAGTTCTCGCTCAGCTCCTGATAGATGCCGTCCACCACGTCGTAGTGCACGCCCTTGATGCCGTACTGCACCAGGTCGTTCATGTCCTCATCGGTCATCAGGTAATTGAGCACCATGGCGCAGCGCTCCGGATACTTGGTGCCGCGGACGATGGCGGTGCCGTTCTGGGTGGCATGGCCGGGGAACAGGACGCCGGTCACCTCGCCGTAGGTGATGTACGCGCTTTCCCATTCGGGGTGTTCCTTGGCGAAGGTGTTCGCGGAGGAAATCTGCTTGTTGGGGTTCATGCCCGCCACTTCGGCGATGCACAGGCCGTTGTCGTAGGCTTCGGAGTCGTTGGTGTCGCTCAGAGCGCTCTTGGACCAGAAGCCCT
>CADCQZ010000061.1 GCA_902803675.1 uncultured Eubacteriales bacterium | reverse complement strand
GTGACAGAGCTCCATGTGCTCTCAGAGGGCACCCTGCCGAGCTGGGTCCATGTATGGACCGCGTTCGAGGAGAAAGCGGATATCATGGTCATCACCGCCCATCCGGACGACGAGGTGCTCTATATGGGCGGCGTCATCCCCCTTTACCGGGGCCAGGAGGGAAAAAAGCTGATCCAGGTCAATGTATCCAAACAGCCCGCCTCCCGCAAGTGCGAGCTGCTGGAATGCCTGTGGACCTGCGGAGTGCGGGAGTATCCCGTGGTCTCCGGTGACATTTTTCAGGACAAGTACAACCGTTCCCTGTCCCAGACCCTCTCACTGTGGAACAAGGACAAGCTCAAACAGTTCGTCGTCAGACTTTTAAGGCAGTACCGCCCGGACGTGGTGGTCACCCATGACCTGAAGGGCGAGTACGGGCACGGCGCTCACAAGGCCGTGTCGTGGGCCCTGACGGAGTGCCTGGAACTGGCCGCGGACGAAAAATACGACCGGGATTCCGCCGCCGAATTCGGCGTCTGGCAGGTCAAAAAGCTCTATGTCCATCTTTATGAGAAGAACAGGATCACCATGGACTGGCGGCAGCCCCTGGAGGCCTTTGACGGCAGGACCGCCTTCGATGTGGCATGCGAGGGATTCAAAAAACACCGCACACAGCAGGGCGGGAAATACGAGGTCAAGGATTCCGGCCCCTATGACAACAGGATCTTCGGGCTGTACTTCACCGCCGTGGGAGCTGACACCCCGGGCGTGAACGACATGTTCGAGCACATCCAATGACCGCCCGGGCCTCATCGCCCGAAAAAGAAAGCCCCGCGGAACGATCTGTTCCACGGGGTTTTTGGTGCGCCCGGCGCGATTCGAACGCGCGGCCTCCAGAGTCGGAGTCTGACACTCTATCCAGCTGAGCTACGAGCGCATGCGCATAATTTTATACCACATCGGCGGACAAATGTCAACAGTTGTCCGAGTCAAGTTCGTTTCCTTTTTATAAAAAATCTTTTCAAAAAACAGGAATTATCCCTTGCGTGTCTGTCAGAATTAGTGTATAATCTTAAGGCTGTTTGGATTTACTGGCTATCAGCCGTAGTCGATTGAATGGATTTCGGAGGGTTTAAAATGGGCAAGTATTGTGAAGTGTGCAACAAGGGCTTGATGACCGGGCATAATGTGAGCCATTCCAACCGGAAGAGCAACCGGACCTGGGCACCCAATGTGCAGAGGGTCCGCGTGGTGCTCGACGGCACGACCACTCATCTGAACGTGTGCACCCGCTGCCTGAGGACCGGGGCCGTTCAGCGCGCCGTCCGTGAGCTCAAGGTGCCCGTGGCCGAAGGCCAGAGCGTCGTCGAAGCCTGAGAAACAGCTGATAAAACAGGCTGTCCCTTTGCGGGGCAGCCTGTTTTCATATGCCCGGAAACATATCTGTCACCACTGAAGACGCCACACGGCCGCGTCGTGGGCCGGCAGCTCCGCGCAGAGCTCATCCCCGTCTTTTCCGGTCCACAGTTCTTTCGCGGTACTGAAGGGCCTTTCCCCCGGCAGACTCACACGGATCACCCGTTCAACGTCGGAAAGGTTGAAGGCAGCAACGTATACACCTTTTCCGTCCATACGGGGCGCCAGCCAGACAGCTTCCTCTTCCAGGGTATAAAGCGGCCGGGCGCACCAGCTCTCCTTTTCGATCCTGAGCACGTCGGGATTGGTGATGAGTTCCAGTGTGAAATCGTCGTTGAGCGGCAGATCCCCGCCGATCATCAGCGGTGAGCGCATCATGCACCACAGGGTCATCATGGTGCGCTGCTCGGCATGAGTCAGCCGGGTCCAGCCCTTCCCGGGGCTGCACTGCCTCAGTGCGCCGATGGGCAGCATGTCCGCATCAGGCCAGTGGCCGGGCCCGGAGTGGATGCACCATTTTTCCGCCCTTTCGAACATGGCTTTCACCAGTTTCCATTCGTCCCAGAGATCGTCGGTGATGCGCCACATATCGGCGTATCTCTTCAGATGCTCCGCCCGCTCAAGGGGCGCGGGGCCCGGTGACAGGCTCAAAACCATGTCCCGTCCGCAGCTCCGGGCAGCGCCGGAGATGATCTCGATCTCCTTCTCACAGCGCGGATACTCCCGGGCGATATCGTCGCCCTTCACAAGATCCACGCCCCAGGAGGCGTACAGGGCGAAGATGCTGTCGTAATAAGCCTTCGCCGCGGGCCGATCCGCCTTCAGGCCGTACATATCCGGGTTCCACTGGCAGATCGAATTGGGATCGGCGGCCGTATCGCAGGTGTATCCGCTGCCGCAGATGGGCAGATGACGGTGGGCGGCCATCCTGGGCAGGCCCCGCATGATATGGATGCCGAATTTCAGCCCCAGAGAATGCACATACTCCGCCAGAGGGCCGAACCCCCGGCCGCCCGCCGACGAGGGAAAACGGTTCACCGCGGGCATCAGCCGCCCGTAGGCGTCCATGGTCAGATCGGCAAAAGGCTCGTAGGCGTGGCTGGAAGCCGTGGGCTGATACCACTGGATGTCCACCACGATGTATTCCCAGCCGAATATCTTCAGGTGCTCCGCCATATAATCCGCGTTCCGGCGGACGATATCCTCGGTCACCGCCGCGCCGTAGCAGTCCCAGCTGTTCCATCCCATAGGCGGGTATTTGGTCATCGTTTTCCCTTTCCGCTTATTCCGCGTCCGTCGGTCTCACAGGATACGTTTATCATCCTATCTTCGTTTTTACGATCATATCACATTTGCCCGCCGGAGTAAACCGCTCCGCACAGGGCCGGGATGAAGAAAACCTCCGCTACCGATTGACATCCCGCCTTCCCCGGGGATAGAATCACACATCATATCCTGTCAGGAACGGGCCGCGGCCACGGCCCGCAGGGAGGGCCCCATGCGCATGATCTTTGTACGGCACGGTGATCCCGATTACGAGCACGACTGCCTGACCCCCGCGGGAAGGCAGCAGGCCGCGGCGGCGGCGAAACGGCTGAGCCGGGAGGGGATCACCACGATCTATTCCTCCCCCAACGGCCGGGCCATGGAGACCGCCGCCTTCACAGCGGAGCTGCTGGGGCTTGAGATCCGCCGGCTCGATTATATGCACGAGATCTCCTGGGGCGGCGAGGGCATCCCCTTCAAAGGCCACCCATGGACCCTGGGCGATATGATGATCAGCCAGGAGGACTATGACTTTTTCGCCGGCGACTGGCGCAGGCATCCCTGGTTCGACGGGAACACCGCGGTGGACTACTATGATATGATCGCCCGTCAGATCGACGGCCTCACCCTGGCCCACGGGTACAGACATGACGGGAACCGGTATCTGTGCGAGTTCGGCCGGGACGAGACCATCGCCCTTTTCAGCCACGGCGGCTCCGGGGCCTGCGCCCTGTCCCACATCCTGAAGCTGCCCTTCCCCTATATGTGCACGGTGATGACCTTTGACTTCACCTCCGTCACCATCCTGGACTTCCCGGTGCGGCCGGGACAGTACATCCACCCCAGGCTCGCTCTTTTCAACGACGCCGCCCATTTGAGTTCCGGGGAACAGGGCCCGAAGATCCAGCAGATATCCGAATAAACAGGAAAGACCGGGAGGAAGCTTATGAAGATCGACCTGAATGACGACTGGACCATGACTTTTCGGGGGACCGCGTACCCCTGCCGGATCCCCTGCTCGATGTACGATACGCTTATCAACGCCGGAGCGATCCCCGATCCGTATGTGGGCGAAAACGAGGTGACCGCCACGCCCCTTTCCGACGAGGACACGGTGTTCGAACGAAAAGTCGTGCTGCCGGAGGACCTTCGCCAGGCTGACAGGATCGTGCTGCGATTCGACGGGATCGACACGCTTTCCGACGTGAGCTGGGACGGGACACCCCTGGGGCACACGGACAATATGCACCGGGCCTGGGAATTCCCCCTTCCGCCCGGCGATAAAGGGCAGGAACACCTCCTGCGCCTTAACATTTCATCCCCCACCCGGTACATAGCGAAAATGCAGCGGGAAAGGCCCCTGTGGGGCGTGGATCAGGCCATCGAGGGCTATCCCTGGATGCGCAAGGCCCATTCCACCTTCGGCTGGGACTGGGGCATCAAACTGCCCGACATGGGCATCTGGCGGGATGTGACGCTGATGGGTTACACCGGCGGACGCATCCTTTCCGTCCGCTATGCCCAGCAGCATGAAAAGGGCTGTGTGACACTGACCTGCCTTGCCGACCTGGACCTGTGGGCCCCGGGGATCGAGGCGGAGTGGACCGTGACCGCGCCCGGCGGGCAGACATACCGTGCCGCGCTCATATCCGGCCGCGCCGAGATCCGCATTCCGGACCCCGAGCTCTGGTGGGTACGGGGCCTGGGCCCGCAGCCGCTGTACCGCAGCCGGGTCACGCTGCGCCTTGACGGCGCGGTGCTGGACGAGAAGGAGAGCCGGATCGGCCTGCGCACCCTGACCGTGTCCAGGGAAAAGGACGCCTGGGGACAGGAGTTCTGCCTGATGAACAACGGCGTGAGATTCTTCGCCATGGGGGCCGACTATATCCCGGACGACCAGCTCCTCCCGCGCTGCACGAAGGAAAGAGTGACGCGCACCCTGAAGGCCTGCGTTGACGCCAACTATAATTTCATCCGGGTGTGGGGCGGCGGGTTCTATCCCGGTGACGCCTTTTATGATCTCTGTGACGAGAACGGCATCGCCGTCTGGCAGGACTTTATGTTTGCCTGCTCCGCATACCGCCTGACGCCTGACTTTGAAAAAACGGTCCGCGCCGAGATCAGGGACAATGTGATCCGGCTGCGGGACCATCCCTCCCTGGCCCTGTGGTGCGGCAACAACGAGATCGAGACCGCGTGGACGGGCTGGGGCCTCCCGGAAGATCCGGAAGCGCGCGCGGACTATCTGACCCTGTTTGAGAAGATCATCCCCGAGATCCTTTCTCAGGAAGACCCCGATACTTTCTACTGGCCCTCCTCCCCCTCTTCCGGCGGCGGCTTTATAAACCCCGAGGCCGAGGATGCCGGCGACATGCATTACTGGTCCGTATGGCACGGCTTCAAGCCCATCGAGGATTTCAGGAAGCATCACTACCGCTTCTGCTCGGAGTACGGTTTCGAGAGCCTCCCGGATATCAGGACCGTCCGGTACTTCGCCGGAGAGGAACAGGACCTTTGCGGGCATCTGATGGAGAGCCATCAGAAATGTGCCCAGGGCACGGAGAAACTCCTGTATTACCTGGGCCAGATGGTGAATTATCCCCGGGACATGGAACGGCTCATCTACTGCTCACAGACCGTTCAGGCGGACTCGATCCGCTTCGACGTGGAGCACATGCGCCGGTCGCGGGGCCGGTGCATGGGATCCGCCTACTGGCAGGTGAACGACTCCTGCCCCGTGATCTCCTGGAGCAGCATCGATGTGTTCGGCCGGTGGAAGGCCCTGCACTACGCGGCAAAGCGTTTCTACGCGCCCATCCTTTTGTCCTGCGACGACTTGGATCCCGCGCGGCCGGTGTTTTACGTGATCAACGATACCCGGGCGGATGAACAGCTGAGTATCGTATGCCGCCTGCGTGACCGGGCGGGCGAGGTGCTGAGAGTCTGGTCCGCGGACGCCGTTTCACCGGCCCTTTCCTCCGTTTCCGTCATGACCCTCGACCTGAAGAACGATCTGAGCATCACCGGCGCTCCGAGGAGCCGGTACCTGGAATACGCGCTCATAAAGGACGGGAACGTGATCAGCCGCGGCACCACGCTCTTCGTGCGGCCCAAGTCCTTTGATTTCCTGCCGGCCGAAGTGCGTGCCCGCGTCACCGTTACGGAAGCCGGATACGCCGTGGCCCTGACGGCGGACCGATTCGTCAAGGGGCTGAGGCTGTCCCTGAAGGACGCGGACGCCGTGTTCAGTGACAACTGGTTCGACCTGCACCCGGGTCAGGAGGTGACCGTCACGGTGGGCAGGGCAGGCCTCACGCCGGACGCGTTCAGAGAACAGCTGGAGATCACCAGCTATTTCCCGGGCACGGTCATCCTTGAGTAAGCACCGGTACAGCGCAATCGAGTAGGGAGAAATTAATCTCCCTCTCACACCACCGGACGTGCCGTTCGGCATCCGGCGGTTCGGCTCAATTTCAAAGCATG
>CADCQZ010000060.1 GCA_902803675.1 uncultured Eubacteriales bacterium | reverse complement strand
GTGGACGGCGTCCCGGTGCGTGATATCCCCCTGCGCGTGCTCCGGCGGGACATCGCCTACGTGCCCCAGGACAGCTTCCTGTTTTCGGACACGATCGCCGCCAACATCTCCTTCGGCGTGGACGGGGCCGGCAGGGAAGCGGTGGAGCGGGCGGCGAAGGCGGCCAAAGTGCACGATAATATCATGGAGTTCCCCGACGGCTACGACACCGTCACCGGGGAGCGGGGCGTGACGCTGTCCGGAGGGCAGCGGCAGCGGGTGGCCATCGCCCGCGCCCTTTTGAAGGACGCGCCCATCCTGATGCTGGATGACGCCCTTTCCGCCGTGGATACGGATACGGAGCGTGAGATCGTGGAGAACCTCAAGACGCTGCGCAGGGGCAGGACCACCCTGATCATCGCCCATAGGATCTCCACCGTGCGCCACGCGGATCATATCCTGGTCCTGGAGGACGGGCGGCGGGCGGAATACGGGACCCACGAGGAGCTCATGAGCCTCGGAGGCATCTACCGTGCCCTGTATGAAAAGCAGCAGCTGGAGACCAGCCTTTACGAAGAGGGGAGGGAGGACCGGTGAGCAAAAAGAAAGACGGCCTTCTTTCCCGGCTCTTCCTGGTGCGGGACGAGGCGGAGGCCTCCTCGGACATCCATTTCCGCGGCAGCGCGGTGGGGCGCCTGATGGAGATGGTCAGGCCCCATCTGAAAGTGTTCATCCTGTGCCTTGTGCTGGTGCTCGTGATCACCGCCCTGGACATTTTCCGGCCCGTGGTGATCGGCAGCGCCATCGACCGCTATATCACCGGGGATTTCCTGCCCGGGGAGCAGGCCGAGGCGCGGCTGAGGGGCATCGGGCGCGCGGCGCTGATCTACGTGCTTTTATTGGCGGCCCTTCTGGTGTGCAACCGTTTCGAGCATCTGATCATGCAGCGCCTGGGGCAGGATATCGTCTATGACCTGCGCAACCGGCTCTTTGCCCATATGGAGAGCCTGAGCATGCGCTTTTTCGATACCACGCCGGTGGGCAAGATCGTCACCCGGATCACCAACGACGTGGAGGCGATCCACGGGGTCTTTTCCACCATCCTGGTGAACCTGTTCCAGAACTCGGTCAAGATCGCGGGCTATATCCTGGTGATGTTCGTCCTCAACCCGCGGATGGCGCTGTACTCGGTCATCATGGTCCCGGTGGCGGCGGTGCTCACCCTGATCTTCAGGACCCTGTCCAAAAGGGCCTTCCGCGTCACCCGGACGAAGGTGACGGCCCTCAACACCTTCCTTTCGGAGCATATCGGCGGGATGCGGGTCATCCAGATCTTCGCCCGGGAAAAGGAAAAGCACGGGGAGTTCCGGGATAAGAGCGATGAACTGTTCAAGGCCAGTTACCGGGAGATGATGGTGAACGCCCTGTTCCGCCCGGCCACCTATCTGATCAGCGTGGCCGCCCTGGCCCTGGTCATCCTGATCGGCGGCTTCGAGGTGCAGGAGGGCGTGGCCAGTTTCGGCACCCTCTACATATTCCTGCAGTACATCAACAATCTTTTCTACCCCATCCAGGACCTGGCGGAACAGTTCGCCACACTCCAGAGCGCGGTGGCCTCCGCCGAAAAGATCTTCACCCTCCTGGACGAGGAGCCCACCGTCATCGGGAAGCCTGACGCGAAAGTCATTTCCGGCCCGGTGGGTTCCATCGAGTTCGACCATGTGTGGTTCGCCTATCAGGGGGAGGACTACGTTTTGAAGGATGTGTCCTTCACCATCGGGAAAGGGGAGCGGGCGGCCTTCGTGGGCGCCACCGGCGCGGGCAAATCCTCCATATTGAACCTGATCGGGCGGTACTATGATATCCAGAAGGGCCGGATCCTCATCGACGGGACGGATATCCGGGATCTGGACATCACGTCCCTGCGCTCCCGGATCGGGCAGGTGCAGCAGGAAGTGTTCATCTTCACCGGGGACATCGCCTCCAACATCCGCCTGCGGGATGAGGAGATCGGCGACGGGAAGATCACGGCCGCGGCGGAGATGACCAACGCGGACCGCTTCATCCGGCGGCTGCCGGGCAGGTATCACGAGCATGTGACCGAGCGGGGCTCCACTTTCTCCGCCGGGGAGCGGCAGCTGATCTCCTTCGCCCGCACCCTGGTGCGGGATCCGGACGTGCTGATCCTGGATGAGGCCACGGCCAATATCGACACCCAGACGGAAGAGTGGATCCAGGACGCTCTGGAGAAGCTCATGCGCGGCCGCACCACCATCATGGTGGCCCACCGGCTGTCCACGATCCAGCACGCCGACAAGATCATCGTCATGCATCACGGCCGCATCCGGGAGCAGGGCACGCACCAGCAGCTCCTGGAAAAGGACGGGATCTACCGGAAGCTGTATCTCCTGCAGCTGGACTGAGGGAGGTGCCTGTGAAAAAAGCGCTGTTGTTTTGCCTGGCCGCGGTCCTTCTTTTGCCCTGCGCCCGGGCGGCGGAGAGAGGTTTTTCCGTCGGTTCCCGGAGGGCCGTTTCCGCCTATACGGACAATGCCCTGACGGTCCGCGCCCCGGTGGACGGCACCGTGAAGGTGACGATCGGCGATAAGTTCAACGAGTACCGGCATCTGGAATTCCCCGTCACGGCGGGGGAGCAGGACTATATATGGGACGGCTGCGCGGAAAACGGGGACAGGATCGGCGCGTCCAACGGCAGTTATCTGATCAGTGCCGTCCTTGAGGGCAGCGACGGAGCGGAATACGCTTTCAGCGGGCGGATCAGCGTGACGGCCAACGCCCAGACGCTTATATTCGCCCTGCCTTCCTCGGACAGGCTGTACCTGAAGGGCGGGGAGGAATGGTTCGCGGAACTGAGGCCCGCCCGTCCCGCCCCGGAGGGCAGGATCGACGTGACGGTGTTCGCGTCAGGGTCGGATGAGGCCCTGGGGACGGCCGTGATCCCCTTCAGGAGCGCGGAGCCCTTCAACTGGGTCTGGGACGGCAGCCTTGGCGGGGAATACCTCGCTCCTGGGCGGTACGATCTGGTCTTCGCGGCCCGGGAGGATCCCGGGCGGGCGGCAGTGGTCACGGTGGAACTGGCGGATGAGGCGGCCCCGGCCCGGGAAGTCGCGCCGACGGGGCCGGTCATGCCCCCGGACGGCGCGGATGACGCCGCGATCTGGGCCGCGGCGATGAAAACGTCGGTGGTGGCGGATATCAAGGATGTGGACCACGAGACCGTCTACGCCGAGCCCTCAAAGACATCGGCGGCTCTTGGCACGCTGCACGGGCAGTCCCAGGGCGTCGAGGTGCTCGCGGTGGAGGACGGCTGGGCCCGGATCACCGCCTGGAGGCACGAGGACGGGGAGAAGATCACGGGATACGTGCCGGCCGACCATCTTAAAGTGGTGAGCCCCAACGGCCCCTACGCCCTGGTGATCGACAAACGGGTGCAGGAGATGATTCTCTATGAGGAAGGGCGCCGGGTGGCGACTCTGCCCGTGTCCACGGGCCTGACGGCTCCGAACAAGCTGATCCGGGAAACGGCGGCGGGGGCCTTCCTCACCCAGGTGCGCATCGGGGACTTTGAGTCGGAGGGCCGGTATTACCAGCACTGCATCCGTTACGACGGGGGGAACCTGATCCATTCCGTCGGCTACCGTCTCTCGGGAGGATACCGGGATTATACTTCCCAGCGGGCCGAACTGGGTCAGAAAGGCTCCCACGGCTGTATCCGGGTGCCGGAAAGCGCCGTGGACGGGAGCGGCATCGACGCCTGGTGGCTCTACACCCATCTGCCCTTCCACACCCGGGTGTTCGTCATCGACGATCCCACGGCGCGGGAATGCGAAAGGATCGCCGCGCTGGCGGGCAAACAGGTCGGGCCCTTTTGCCGCGCGGGCAGTTCCGGGGAGCTTCCCGCGGCCCCGGAACCGCCTGAGCTGACGGAGGGAACGGACGCGGTGACGGTGACCTTCGGGGGCGACGCGGTGATCGGCACCCGGGAAGCCTGGTGGGGGCGGGAGGACGCCCTGCCCCGCTACCTTGAGGAATACGGCTGCGGCTATCCCTTCCACCGGCTCGCGGGATCCTTCGGGTCCGACGACATGACCGTGGTCAACCTCGAGTGCGTGCTCAAGGCGGACAAGTCCGGGGAGAACACCAACAGGCTCTACCGCTTCAGGGGCCTGCCCGAGTGGACGCAGGTGCTCCTTCAGGGAGGGATCGAGCAGGTCAATATCGCCAACAACCACTTTATGGATTACGGGGACGCCGGCAGAAAGTCCTCTCTGGAGGCTCTGAAAAACGCCGGCGTGATCTTCAGCGGCTACGGGGAGACGGCCGTCGCGGAGCTCAAAGGCCATCTGTTCGGTTTCGCGGGCATCCGGGAGACCGTCTTCCTGAGCAAGCCCGGCCTCATCGCCGATGAGATCGCCGCGCTCCGGGAAGCGGGCTGCGAGGTGATCGTCTATACCTGCCACTGGGGGACCGAGTACAGTTTCCGCCACAACGACACGCAGGAGCGTATGGCCCGGGCCGCCGCGGACGCCGGAGCGGACCTGATCGTGGGCGGCCATCCCCATGTGGTACAGGGGATCGGCCGGGTGGATGACGTGCCCGTGATATGGAGCCTGGGCAACCTGATATTCGGCGGCACCATCGATATGACCACCTTTGACGCCATGCTCGCCCGGGTCACCTTCGTGTTCGGGCAGGACGGCTATCGGGGCTGCCTCCTTCAGCCGGTGCCCGTCCTCACCAGCGGCCGGGCCGCCGAAGGGGTGAACGACTACTGCCCCATGGAAGCGATGGGGGAGGCCCGGGAGAGGATCCTCATGAAGATCCGGGCGGACAGCGATATTAAGATCGCGGACGTGATGTGGTTTCCCGTATCCGGTCAGACGCCCGGGGCCGGGGACTGGCCGGTCGCGCCGTGAGCTTTCAAAAAATAGGATACCCATCCGCGCGGTACGTCACCGCGCTTTTTGTTTGGGGATGAAAAGACCGCCGCTCTTTTCGGGCGGCGGTGAAGACGGCTGCGAAGGATCTACTGCTTTGTGACGGTGAGCGGCGTGTCCCCGCCGTTCTCATCCGTATAAAATTCCAGGGATGTGTCGAACTCGTATCCTTCCGGCACTCTGAGCACCTGCAGGTGGTAGGTGCCGGGCGCGCCGGTGAACTCCGCTTTGCCGGACTCGTCCGCCGTGACGGGCACGCACATGTCATCCGTGCAGAAATTCACGATGCAGCCGGGCACGGGCCGGCCGAACTGGTCCGTGAAGGTGACGGTGTATACCGCAAGGCCGCTGACAGGCTCCTCATCGGCGTAATGCCAGGCCAGTTCGGCTGTTTCGTCCATGCCGCGGAACTCATCGAGGAAGCTATCCACGTTATCCTCATCGGCGAAGAGGGTGATGATCGTCAGTTCGCTGACCTGTTCGGCCTGGATGCTGGGATAGAGGATCACGCTGGTGTCCGGGTATCCGCTTTTCCCCATGGAATCGTGCCCGTTGGTGATCACTCTGAAGCCGTCTAATGTCCTCTCCGCCGCCGACAGGGGCACGAACTGGCCGTCGTAATTGACGAAAACGAAGGCCTCCTCGATATCGATGCTCCTGTCCGGGACGATGAGCACCTCCACGCGGTCATCGGGCACGATAAAAAAGCCGCGGCTGGGATAGTATTTTCCGATGACGCCCCGGGGATCGTCGAAGAGGACGCGCCGGGCCCCGGTATTGAGAACCTCCAGGGCCGTATGCTCCGCGGCGGGATACTTTTCGGCGCTGTCGAGGATCGCCTGCGCCTCCTTGCGCGGGATCAGGCGCACCTCGTCCAGCCAAACGGCGTCCTGCCCCCGGCTCCCGCTCTCGTCTTTCACATAACGGAAGGTGATCTCGTGCTCCCCCTCGCTCAGGGGAACGGCCCAGGTCAGCCAGTCGTGGGAGCCGCTGAAAGCCTTGACCTTCTCCCCGTCCACCAGGATCTGCATCAGGTCCCGGGCGGCCTCGGTATCGGTCTTCAGGTCAAAGGAGAGGGCCGCATCCGGCCCGGCTTTCACCCGGGCGGTCACGGCGGCGGTGGTCGAGTTTTTGCCCGCGTTGGCGGTCTTTACGGCGCTGCGGCCCAGGTCCTCCGCGGGCACCATGGGCCAGATGAGAGGATCGGGGGAACAGGCGAAGGCAATATCCCCGCCGGCGCTCAGGGCCCCGTTCAGGGCGCTCTCATCCGGCCGGGACACGTCGGGCTTCGCCGGCGGGACGCGGGTCAGGACCCTGGACGCGGTATAATCATCCCCGGTGAGGGCGTCGAACAGGCGCTTGAAAGCGTCGGCGTCCGTCATGGCGCCCACCTGATAGAACACGATGACCCCGTACCGGTCCACGATCAGCGTGGTGGGGATACCGGAGCCTACGAAGAGCGCCCCCAGGCCGATCCCGGTATCGCTCCCCACGGGGAAGGTCATCCCCCGGTTTCGCGCGTAGTCGGCGAGCTTTTCGGGGGTGTCCCCGGGCTCCACGGACAGGGCGATGACGGCCGCATCGTCCTGATACTCCCGGTAGGCCTCCTCCAGGTACGGGAATTCGCTGCCGCACGGGCCGCACCAGGTGGCCCACAGGTTGATGAGCACCAGGTCCTTTTCCCTGAGCGCCTCGGAATAGGTGAAAGTCCCGCCGTCCGTGGTCTCCGCTGAGAAGTCCTCCTTGAAATCGGAAAACTTCAGGCCCAGGGGCCACGGGAGCAGGTCTTCGGAAAAGGCGGAGGACATAAGGATGACGGCCGCGGCCGCGATGATAACGATGACACGGATGGATGATCTCATAGCCATTTCCTCCATACAGCGGTGCTGGGACCATCATATCATATCTCATCCTCCGTCTTCAATCCGTGTCAGGCCGGCCGCGGTACAAAACCTGCTTTTTCCGGCGCTCCCGGCGGCGCGGAAAGGCTTGACAATATTTGTTAATCATATATAATGACGGTAAATGACGGACAGGTTTCAGATTTGATTTCTAGGACCGGTCCGCTCTGTTATGTAAGGAGGATAAGATGATGAAGAAGCCAAACCGCAAAAGAACCCTCGCGATCCTGTGCGCGGCGCTGGTGCTGATCCTGGCCGGCAGTGCCCTGGCCGGGAGATACAACGGCGGCCGGGGGACCGTGGACGTCAGCCGTTTCTCGGTGAAGACGGATCACGGTGTCCTCAGCGGCCTTCTTTACAAGCCCAAGACCGCTACGGCCGAAACGCCCCGTCCCGCGGTGGTGGTGACCCACGGTTACCTGAACTCCGCCGAGATGCAGGACGCGAACGCCATCGAGCTGTCCCGCCGGGGCTACGTGGTCTTCGCCATGGATATGTACGATCACGGCCATTCCGCTTTCGACAAGACCCAGTACGGCGGAACGGACTTCTTCTCCCTGTGGAGCAAGTTCTGGATCAACAGCCAGTATGACGCGGTCCAGTACGCCTACGATCAGCCCTTCGTGCTCAAGGACGAGGCGGGCAACGGCATCATCGGCGTCACGGGCCACTCCATGGGCGGTTTCTCCAGCGCCCTGGCCGTCTATTTTGACGAGCAGAGCTATGCCGCGACCGGCGTCCGCAAGATCTACGCCTCGCTGACCGAGGGCGCCGACTTCTCCTACACCGGGTTCGTGGGCGTCAACGTCGAGGCGGCGGACCAGAACGGCGGCGGCCGCACCCTGGGCAAGGTGGCCGCTCAGTTCGACGAGTTCTTCTTCAACGCTCCGGACGACCCCGCCGGCACCGTGCGCAAGAAGAACTACGTGGGCACTCCGGAGGGCCAGACCTTCCTGCAGCAGGCCGAGCCTGAAGCAGGCACCTGGTACGATACCTCCGACGGCGGCCGCCGCATCATCTACCAGCCCTACGAGACCCATCCCTGGAACCATTTCTCCAAGGTCACCACGGCCAGCGCGGTGGAGTTCTATACCGAAGCCTTCAAGGACTTCGATACCGGTGTCGCTCCCATCGCTTCCGGCAGCCAGATCTGGCAGTGGAAGGAGATCTTCGAGTGTGTCGCCCTGATGGGCTTCGTGCTCCTGATCGTGCCCGTGGCCGAGTTCGTGACGGATCTGCC
>CADCQZ010000059.1 GCA_902803675.1 uncultured Eubacteriales bacterium | reverse complement strand
CCACAACAAGGCGAGGGCCCTGGCCGCCACAGTGGAGGGCGCCGTGAGCCAGAAGTGGACGTGCAGCGCTCTGCAGATGCACAACGGGGCGATCATCGCCTGCGACGAAGCGGCCTGCGGCGAAATGACCGTGGATACCTATAAGTATTTCCTGGATATCGAGAGGAAAGAAAGGCTGTAAGATGTATACGATCACTGACCTTTATGATCTTGATCACACCCTGGCCGCCGACTATCTCAGGCAGTTCACCTATCCCTGGGAAGCCCTGAAGGGCATCAAGGATATGATCCTGGCCCTGGGACCGACCCTGGGCGATGACTATGAAGAAGTGTCGGAGCATGTCTGGGTGCACAGGACCGCCAAAGTCTTCCCGTCCGCTTATCTGGGCGCGCCCTGCGTCATCGGGCCGAATACGGAAGTGCGTCACTGCGCTTTCATCCGCGGCTCGGCGCTGGTGGGTGCCGACTGTGTCGTGGGCAACAGCGTGGAGCTCAAGAACGTGATCCTGTTCGACCATGTTCAAACGCCGCACTACAACTATGTGGGCGACAGCATCCTCGGCTATTTCAGCCATATGGGCGCGGGCAGCATCACCAGCAACGTGAAGAGCGATAAAAAGCCGGTGGTGGTCCATAACGGAACGGAAAAGATCGAGACCAGCATGAAAAAGTTCGGCGCGATGCTCGGGGATCATGTGGAAGTCGGCTGCAACGCCGTCTGCAATCCCGGCACCGTCATCGGCAGGAACAGCAACGTGTATCCGACCTCCTGCGTGAGAGGTGTTGTCCCGGAAAACAGCATCTGGAAGAACAGCGGGGAGATCATCCACAAGGAGGAAAGATAAGATGGGCAAATATTTCGGTACGGACGGTTTCCGCGGGGAAGCCAATAAGGAACTGACCGCGGCCAAAGCCTTCAAGGTCGGGCGGTATATCGGCTGGTACTACGGCCGGCAGCACGAGGACGGCAGGGCCAGGATCATCATCGGCAAGGACACGAGGCGGTCCTCCTACACACTGGAGTACGCGCTGTCCGCCGGGATCACATCCTCCGGATCGGACGCCTATCTGCTGCACGTGACCACCACTCCTTCCGTGAGCTACTGCTGCCGCACGGACGGCTTTGACTGCGGCATCATGATCTCCGCGTCGCACAATCCGTTCTACGATAACGGCATCAAGATCATGCGCGCCAACGGGCAGAAGATCGAAGCCGAGATCGAAAATGAGATCGAGGCTTACATCGACTCCGATGAGGATCTGCCCCTGGCCGAGCGTGAAGCGATGGGCAATGTGGTGGACTACGCGGCGGGGCGGAACCGGTATATCGGCTACCTGATGACGGTGCCCACCCGGGGGTTCAACGGCTGCAAAGTCGGCCTGGACTGCGCGAACGGCGCGTCCTGGAATATCGCCCGGGCGGTCTATGAGGCGCTGGGCGCGAAGGTCTATGTGATCAACAACACCCCCGACGGCGTGAACATCAATCAGAACTGCGGTTCCACGCACATCGAAGTCCTGCAGAAATTCGTAATGGACAACGGCCTGAATGTGGGCTTCGCCTACGACGGCGATGCCGACCGCTGCCTCGCGGTCGACGAGAAAGGCCGGGTGGTGAACGGCGATCAGATCATGTTCGTCTGCGGCAAGCACATGCGGGAAGAAGGCCGGCTGGACGGTGACACGATCGTCACGACGATCATGTCCAATATGGGCCTGTACAAAGCCTGCGACGCGATCGGGATCCACACCGAGAAGACGGCTGTGGGCGACAAGTATGTGGCAGAGAACATGATGGCGAACGGCTATGTACTGGGCGGCGAGCAGTCCGGGCATGTCATCTTCGGGAAATACGCCACGACCGGTGACGGCATCCTGACCAGCCTCATGGTGATGATGACCATGCTGGACAAGAAGATGCCGCTCTCGATGCTGGCTGATGAGATGAAGATGTATCCGCAGTGCCTGAAGAACGTCAGGGTCAAGAGCAAACCGGAAGCGCGGAACGATCCGGATGTCCAGGCGGCGGTGAAGGCCGCTGCGGACGCGCTGGGGGAAAGCGGACGGATCCTTGTGCGTGAATCCGGCACGGAGCCGAAGATCCGCGTGATGGTCGAGGCGGAAAGCGACGAGATCTGCGAGAAGTATGTGGACAGCGTTATCGAAGTGATCAAAGCAAAGGACCATATCGAATAAAAAAAGTGAGCCGCAGAGAGCCGGAGCTGACT
>CADCQZ010000058.1 GCA_902803675.1 uncultured Eubacteriales bacterium | reverse complement strand
TGTCAGCTCCTGGGCAATTATCAGGAGAACACCGTGACCATCACCCGGGTCTTCAGGGACACCCCGGCGGAGAAGGCCGGCATCCTCAGGGGCGACGTGCTGGTGCGTGTGGATGACATCATGGTGGACGCTTCCTCCATGCAGGAAGCGGTCAACGTGATGCGCGGCGCCCTGGGCGAGTCCGTGGAGGTGGAGGTCTCGCGCGGCGGCGAGAACATCGTGTTCACGATCATCCGCGCCGAGAACCACATCAACCGGGAAGAGCATATGATGCTGGAGAACAACGTGGGCTATATCGTGCTCTACGAGTTCCAGGGGGACTGCGCTCAGATGGTGTCCAAGGCCGTGGATGAGCTGGTGAGCGCCGGCGCCACGTCCCTCATCCTGGACCTGAGGGACAACGGCGGCGGATGGGTCTCCTCTGCGGTGTCCATCGCCGATATCTTCCTGGACAAGCAGCTGCTGGTCTACTCTCTGGACCGCTTCGGCTACCGCGACGAGAGCTGGACGAGCGAAGGCAAGGTGGATCTGCCCCTGATCGTGCTGGTGAACGAGTACAGCGCTTCTTCCAGCGAGATCCTGGCCGGCGGCCTGCAGAACGCGGGGCGCGCCACCGTGATGGGCACCCAGAGCTACGGCAAGGGCATCATCCAGTACGTGATCACCCTGGACGGGGACAAGGACGGCTTCCAGTTCACCGTGGCCCAGTACTACCTGCCCGACGGCACCGTGGTGCACAAGGTGGGCATCACGCCGGATATCGAGGTGAAGATCCCCGAGGACGCCGATATCGCCTATCTCCAGACCGGTGACCTGGCCGATCCCCAGCTGAAGGCCGCCTGGGAAGAGGCCGTCCGCCAGGCGGAAGCCCGATAACTTAAAAACCGTTTCCCCGCCCCGCCCGCGTTCCGCGGCGGGGCTTTTTTATGCCGTGACATCGGGGCCCGGGCTGTGTTATACTGTGGATAAAGGACATTTGACCACAGAAAGGCGGGTGCGGCAGTGAGATACACGCTCAACAGGACCAATTACCACGATTTCAGCGTCTATGAGGTCAACAAGCTCCCCGGCAGGAGCTATTTCATCCCCTATCCCGACAGGGCAGGGTGTGACGGGGTGACCCCGAAAGAGAAACGCTACGGCTCTTCCAAGGTGATCTGCCTCAACGGTGACTGGGACTTCCGCTTCTATCCCCGGCCCGCCGAGCTGCCCGATACCCTGGACACGGACGCGACGGATTTCGGCACCATGCCCGTGCCGGGCTGCTGGCAGTTCCACGGCTGCGGCAGGCCCTTCTATGTCAATATCCGTTATCAGTTCCCCTTCAAGCCTCCCGTGGTCCCCACCACGGATCCGGTGGGCCGGGTGTTCAGCTGGCTGGGGGTGGACCAGAAGGTGAGCCCGCGGCTGAAAAAGCCAAAGGACGAGTACAATTACGCGGGCGTTTACCGCCGTTTCTTTTCCGTTGAGGAGGAGAACCGGCGCTTCATCATCAGCTTCCTGGGGGTGGCCAGCTGCCTGGATCTGTACGTGAACGGGCAGTACGTGGGCTACAGTGAGGGCGCGCACAACACGGCGGAGTTCGACCTGACGCCCTTTATCGTCCGGGGCCGCAACGAGCTGGTGGCGGTGGTCCGCCGCTGGTGCACCGGTACCTACCTTGAGGACCAGGATATGTTCCGCAGCAACGGCATCTTCCGCGACGTGCTCCTGCGGGTGGAGGAGATCACGGATATCCGGGACATCGACGTGCGCACGAAGAAGACCGGCGGCACCTATTCCATGACCGTGACGGCCGTCACCCATACGGACACGCCCGTCACCTTCACCCTGAGGGGCCGCGGGATCGATCTGACCCGGACCGCCGCGGCGGAGGACAAGACGGCCTCCGTCACTTTCGAAGACCTCGACGTGACCGAGTGGAACGCGGAAGCGCCCGCGTTGTATGACCTGTATTTTGAGACGGTCTCCTGCTGCGTGAAAGAGCGCGTGGGGTTCAAGACCGTGACCATCGAAGGAGATAAACTGACCTTCAACGGCAGGAAGATCAAGTTCAAGGGCGTCAATCACCACGACAGCAGCCCCGACAACGGCTATACCCTCACGCCGGACGAGATCGAGCGGGACCTGAAGCTGTGCAAGCAGCATAATATCGACACGATCCGCACCAGCCATTATCCGCCGGATCCCCTTCTTCTGGAGCTGGCGGACGAGATGGGCCTCTACATCGTGGACGAGAACGACCTGGAGACCCACGGGACCTTCGCCATGCAGTTCCCGCCCACCTACAACACCATCAGCCACGATCCCAAATGGCTCCCGCGGTACATGGACCGGATCACAAGGCTGTACCAGCGGGACAAGGTGCACGCCAACACCGCCATCTTCATGTGGAGCCTGGGCAACGAGGCCGGCGGATATCGCAACACCGACGCCATGTACGATTACCTGAAACAGCACTCGGACCTGCCCGTGCACTATGAGAGCGCCGTGCACTGCGCCCGGGTGGCCTATGACGTGGGCAGCGAGATGTATCCCACCCCCGCGATGGTCCACGACGTGGGCGAGCAAAAGCGCAAGCAGCAGCGGCTCAACGACCGGCCCTATTTCATGTGCGAGTATGCCCACGCCATGGGCGTCGGCCCGGGGGACACGGAGGCCTACTGGCGGGAGATCTACCGGTATGACAACCTGATGGGCGGCTGCGTGTGGGAGATGACGGACCACGCGGTGCGTCACCCGGACGGCAGCTTCACCTACGGCGGCGATCACGGGGAATGGGAGCACGACGGCAATTTCTGCTGCGACGGCCTCTTCTATCCCGATCGGGTCCCGTCCACCGGCGCGAAGATCATGCGCTTCATTTACAGGCCCCTCAGGGTACGGCACGAGGAGGGGGATACCTTCGAGGTGTTCAACACCACGGCCTTCACGCCCGGGGAAAGCTTTGACCTGGTCTTCCGCTGGAACGACGGCACGGAGGAGACGGTCTCTCCCGCCGTGGCGCCCATGAGCAGGGCGCGTTTCAACGTCAACGGCGGCGGTGATGTGGACGGAACACGCCTTGTCACCGTCACCACCGTCCGCAAAGCCACGGGGGAAAAGGTGGCCGAGGAGCAGATCGTCCTGTCCCTGAAGGTCCCCGGCGCGCCGGAACTGACGGCCGGCTCCGCCGCCTGGATGGACGACGACGGGAACTTCGCGCTGAGCTTCAACGGCCGCACGGTGATCCGCGCCGCCGGGGAGAGCACCCTTTTGTACCGGGCCGCCACGGACAACGATACGGACCCCCTGTTCCGCAACACGATGGCGCCCTATTACGCCCAGACCCTGACCCGTCTCTCCCTTCAGAAGACCTCCGCCGGCTGGAAGACCGTCACCCGTCTCACGAACAAAAAGGCGGTCTTCGAGGTCACCGATACTTTTGAGAGTTGTGAGGGCGGCCTGCTCGTCACCAGCCGTCTGCACAGGGTCAGCGGCAGCGGCATCGTGCCCCGCTTCGGGAAGTGCTTCCGCCTGGACAGCGCTTTCGATGAGGTCACCTATACCGGCCGCGCGGGGGAGACCTACGCGGACATGCGGGACCAGTTCCCCATCGCTTCCGTCGCGTGCCGGGTGAAGGATATGACCGAACCCAATATCCGTCCCCAGGAGAGCGGCAACCGCTGCGACTGCACCGAGGCTTCCGTCAGTGACGGGGAGGCGCGGGTGGTGTTCACGGCGGTGGACAAGCCCTTCGAAATGGGCATCAAGCCCTACTCCGACCGGGAGCTCATCCCCATGAAGCACCGGGAGGACGAGAAGCGCACCGGTACCTATGTGACGATCCAGGCTTTCCAGCAGGGCATCGGCACCGGCGCCTGCGGCCCCAATGTGGCGCCGGAGTACCAGTACCCGTCCGACAGGGATTATGAACTGAGATTCGTGATCCGTGCACAGAGCGCGGACTGATCCCGGCCCGGCCGGGCGAAACCGGCATATGTAAAAAACGCGCTAAAGAAACAGCCGTGAGGCCTGGGCCTCACGGCTGTGTTTTATACGGTTTGGGTCATTTGAGCATGGACTCTTCCCAGCTGTCAAAGGGCTTGAGCCCCAGGAGCTGCGCCACGGTGGGGGCCACGTTGGCCAGGCCGAAGGCGCCTTCCTTCATCTCGTGCTTTTCGTCCTTGTCGTAGATGATGAAGGGGACGGGGTTCAGGCTGTGGGCGGTGCGCACTTCGATCTTGCCCTTCTTGTTCTTTTCCAGCATCTGGTCGGAGTTGCCGTGGTCGGCGGTCACGATCAGGATGGCGCCGCACTCGTCGCAGGCGGCCTTTACCCGGGCCAGCTGCAGGTCCACGGTCTCCACGGCGATCTCGGTGGCCGGCAGGCTGCCGGTGTGGCCCACCATATCCCCGTTGGGATAGTTGCAGCGGATAAAGCCGTACTGGCCGCTCTTCAGGGCCGCGATCACCAGGTCCGTGATCTCGGTGGCCTTCATCCAGGGGCACTCGTCGAAGGACCGCACATCGCTGGGCACCTCGGCGTAGTCCTCCAGTTCCTCACACACCTTGCCGGAACGGTTGCCGTTCCAGAAATAGGTGACGTGGCCGTATTTCTGGGTCTCGGAGCAGGCGTATTCGGCGATGCCGTTCTTGACCAGCAGCTCGGTCAGGGTGTCGTGGATCTGGGGCGGGGAGACCAGGTAGCGGTGGGGGATCTTCAGGTCCCCGTCATACTCCAGCATGCCGGCGTAGAGCACCTGGGGCACGACGCCCCGGTCGAAATGGGCGAAACTCTCGTCGCCGTCAAAGGCCAGGGAGATCTCCTGGGCGCGGTCGCCGCGGAAATTGTACAGGATCACGCTGTCCCCGTCCTTCATGGGGCCCACGGGCGCGCCGTTCTCGGCGATCACGAAGGCGGGCAGGTCCTGGTCGATGCAGCCCAGCTCCTGCCTGTAGCACTCGATGGCTTCCTTCGCGGAGGCGAACTGCCTTCCCTCACCGTGCACATGCACGTCCCAGCCGGCCTTCACCATGGGCCAGTTGGCCTGGTAGCGGTCCATGGTGATGGTCATGCGGCCGCCGCCGGAGGCGATCCTGCCGTCGAATGTGCCGTCATTCAGCTCTTTGAGCACGTTTTCCAGCTTGTCCACATACTCCAGGGCGGAGGTGGCGGGCACGTCGCGGCCGTCCAGAAGGATGTGGCAGCGCACGGTCTTCACGCCTTCCTTCTTGGCTTCCCGCAGCATGGCGAACAGATGGCTGATGTTGGAGTGCACGTTCCCGTCGGACAGCAGCCCGATGAAGTGGAGGGCGGTGCCCTTTTCCACCACGGAGCCGGCCAGGGCCTTCCATGTGGCGCTCTCAAAGATCGCGCCGGACTCGATGCTCTCGTTGACCAGCTTGGCGCCCTGGGAATAGATCTGGCCGCAGCCCAGGGCGTTGTGGCCCACCTCGCTGTTGCCCATATCGTCATCCGTGGGCAGGCCCACGGCGCTCCCGTGCGCCTTGATGCACTGCCAGGGGTTGTTCTGCTTCAGGTCGTCCAGGGTGGGGGTGGTGGCTTTGAGCACCATATTGCCGAGGGTCTCGGGCGTTTCGCCCACGCCGTCCATAACGACCAGTACCACCGGTTTCTTCATTGGATCAGCCTCCTTATATCTTGTAGGGTCATGCCGGATACCCGGCCCGGTCAGCATAACGCAAATTCCTCTTAAAGTCAATGAGATCCCTTCGGTTCAGCCCTGTTCCGCCATCACGGTCACATAGTCCCCGGCCCCGGCCGTGCCCGGCTCGAGCACCTTGGCGAAGATGCCTTCCCTGGGCATCACGCAGTCGCCGGCTTTTTCCCGGATGGCGCAGTTGAAGTGGCACTCCTTGCCGATCTGGGTCACCTGGCACAGGGCGGTGCCGATCCTGAGGAGAGTGCCCACGGGCAGTTCATAAAGGATCAGGCCCTCGGTGAGGATGTTCTCGGCGAAGTCCCCGGGCTTGAGATCGAAATCGATCTTCTCCTGCACCTTTTTGACGCTCTCCGCGCCCAGAAGGCTGATCTGACGGTGCCAGTTCCCCGCGTGGGCGTCACCCACGATGCCGTGATCCACTTTCATCTCGATCCGGTCCACCGGGTGCTTCTGGGTGCCCTTCTTCTCGCTGATGCACACGGCTTTGATCCGGGCGTATCTGGGGGCGCAGTCCGCGGAGCCTTCCGACCGGAGCATCTGGATGCCGTGCCGAACGGGGCTGATCACGGCGCTCAGGTTCTCCGTGCTGGCCTTGGGGCTGCCCGGCAGATTGATGATGAGGGACCGTCCCCGGATCCCGGCGATCTCCCGGGACAGGCAGGCCCGGGGGGTGATCTTCATGCTCTCGGCGCGCATCGCCTCGGGGATCCCGGGGGTGAGTTTTTCCAGCAGGGGCGCCGTGGCTTCCGGCGTCACGTCCCGGGGGGAGAAGCCCGTGCCGCCGGTGGTGAGCACCAGGTCCGCGTGCTTTTCATCCGCGCTGAATTGGATCGCCCCCGCGATATCATCCTTCTCATCCGGTACGATGGCGGTGTGGATCACCGTGAACCCGTTGGCCAGGAGCATCTCGCACAGGGCGGGGCCGCTCTTGTCTTCCCTCTCTCCGGTGAAGCCCTTGTCGCTGACGGTGATGACGGCGGCGGTGTAGATCGTATCGCTCATATCAATCATCCTTCCTTGTATAGTCTCCGTGGACACCGCCCGTTTTTTTCATCAGGCGGATGTCGGTTATCACCATGTCTCTCTGGACGGCCTTGCACATATCATATACGGTCAGCGCCGCGCCCGTCACGGCGGTCAGCGCTTCCATCTCCACGCCCGTGCGCCCGTCGCAGCGGACACGGGCCTCGATATCCACCGAGCAGTCCGCCTCGTTGAGCCGCAGCTTTAGGTCGATGCCGCTCACGGGCACGGGGTGGCACATGGGGATCAGGTCGGGGGTCCGCTTGGCCGCCATGATGCCGGCCACCTGAGCCACGGTGAGCACGTCGCCCTTTTTGACGCCCCCGGACCGGATCAGCCCGAAGGTCACCCTGTTGACCAGCACTTTTCCCTCGGCCACGGCCTCCCGGCGCGTGATGTCCTTGCCGCCCACGTCCACCATGCGCGCGCGGCCCTCGTCATCGAAATGCGTGAAATCGCTCATGCTCATCCTCCGATCTGGTTCATGTTGCGGGCCGCCTCGCTGCGGCTCTCCTCGCTCAGTTCCCCGTGCCGCCGCGGTTTGCCCCAGATGGCTTCCCGCATGCGCTTTTCCATCTCCTCCTCCCCGAGGCCCTTGATGCTGATCTCCTCGGCGGAGTGCAGGCAGGGCTTGAGGCGCCCGTCGGCGGTGAGACGGATCCGGTCACAGGT
>CADCQZ010000057.1 GCA_902803675.1 uncultured Eubacteriales bacterium | reverse complement strand
GCCGAACTATCAGGAGGAATGAAACAAGTGAACATCGACGAGATCTCCCGCGCGATAGAAGCCATCCTGTTCGTGACCGGCGACTCCGTCGCCCTCAAGGACCTGGAAACGGCCCTTGAGATCACGGATCTGGAGACGGACCAGGCGGTGGAGACCCTCAGGAGCGACCTGGAGAGCAAAGACCGGGGCATCCAGCTCAAACGCTTCGGCGACAGGATCCAGCTGACCACCCGGCCCGACCTGGCGCCTTATATCGAGAAGATGCTCCAGCCCGTGCAGCGCCAGTCCCTGTCCAGGTCCGCCATGGAGACCCTGGCCATCGTGGCCTACAAGCAGCCGGTCACCAAGCTGGAGGTGGAGGCCATCCGCGGGGTGAAATGCGATTATTCCATCCAGTCCCTGGTCAACAAGGGCCTGATCGCCGAGGTGGGCAGGAAGGACGCCCTCGGGCGGCCCATCCTGTACGGCACCACGGAGAGCTTCCTGGCCCATTTCGGCCTGGAGCGCATCGAGGACCTGCCGCTGCCCCCGGAACTGAAGCGGGACGAAGACGACGAGGAGGAGCCCCTGGTGCCCTGACGGGCCGGGGGATCGCGGTATGGAGAGCATCTATCTGGATCACGCGGCCAGCGCCCCTTTGAGGCCGGAGGCCTTTCAGGCCATGGTGCCTTACCTGAAGGACGCCGTGGGCAACCCGAACGCCGCCCACGCTCAAGGCAGGAAACAGCGCTCGGCCCTGGAGGAAGCGCGGGAGAGGATCGCCGCCTGTGTGGGCGCCCGGCCGGAGGAGATCTTTTTCACTTCCGGCGGCACGGAGAGCGACGCCTGGGCCGTGCACATGGGCCTGTGGCAGGCGCGCAGGCGGGCGGGCTGCCTCGCGGCCTCCCCCATCGAGCACCACGCCGTATTGAGGCCCCTTGAGAACGCCGCCCGCCAGGGAGCGCTCGTCCGGTATCTCTCCGTGAGCCCCGACGGGGCGGCGGATCCCGATCGGGCGGCGGGGGCCCTGACGGGCGCCGCCTTCGTGAGCCTGATGGCCGCCAACAACGAGACCGGCGTGATCCAGCCCCTTGAGATCATCGCCGCCATGGCCAAAGAGCGCGGCGCGCTCTTCCATACCGACGCCGTACAGGCCGCCGGATGCCTGAAGATCGACCTTGAAAGCGTCCCGGTGGATTACATGAGCGCCTCGGCCCACAAGTTCGGCGGGCCCGTTGGCGTGGGATTTCTGTATATCCGCAGGGGCAGCCCCCGCTGCCCGCTGATCCGGGGCGGGGCCCAGGAGAGCAATCTCAGAGCCGGCACCCAGGATGTGGCCGGCGCCGTGGGCATGGCCGCAGCCCTGGAGGCCGCCTCGAAGGAGGAGGACCGCCTGAGCGCCCTGCGCGCAAAACTGGAGGATGCCCTCAGGGGCTTCCCCGGCGCCGTGATCCACGGGCGTGAACGGGAACGCCTCCCCGGCATCATCAACGTGTGCCTCCCGGGAGTGCCCTCAGCCGTCCTGCTCCCCAGGCTGGACTTGAGGGGCGTGTGCGCCTCCGCGGGAGCGGCCTGCACCGCCGGCGCCGCCGAGGTGAGCCACGTGCTTTTGAGCATGGGCGTGAGCCGGGAGGACGCCCTGTGCAGCATGCGCTTCTCCCTCGGGTGGACCACCACACCGGAGGAGATCGAAAAGGCGGGCAGGATCATCCTGGAAGAGGCGGCGGCAGTCCGCGAAAGGGCCGTCCGGTGACCCTCCGCGCAGTGACCGATGAAAGGCGGGAACAGTCATGCTCATCGTATCCAAGGTAACGGAAGACGGGAAGACATACGGCCCCCTCTCATTCATCATGCTGACGGTCCCGGATATGGACACCGTCAAAAGGATCATGACGGAGCGCTACGGGGAAGGCTGCCTTAAGATCCACGGCGACGGCAGAACAGGCCATCGGGGGGACACGGGTTACGACTACACCACCGAAGATCAGGCGTACTTTGTGATCGCGACCCCCTGACCGGTGCGGGATCCCATAACAGCCAAAGAGCGTGGGCGAAAGCCCACGCTCTTCGTTTACAGTCTGTGAATGATCACTCTCCGTGTCCCCCGGGGGCGCCTTGGGCATCCGGCCCTCAGGTCCCCCGGCGATACACGCTGCGGGATCGGTGTCACCGCCCGCTTTTGCGCGATTCATAGTCCTTTTCGATCTTCTTCTTCCAGGACCGGGTGAGGGGCTCCGCGGAGCGCACGCTGCACATGGCGTCGCTGACCACGTCGTAGTTGAGCCTCTGGCCCTTGGCGTCGCTGTGGAATTTCACGGCCCTGTCCTCCTGGATGCCGAAATGGGAAGCCGTCTCCACGGCGTCGATGTTCGCCCCCAGGAAGAGGAACTCCCAGCCGTAGACTTCCTTCTGCCGCTCCACCATGGCCTTGACCTGGCCGGCGGTGTAGCGGTGACTGGCGTTCTCCATGCCGTCCGTGGTGATCACGAAGATCGTGTGCTCCGGGCGGTCCTCCTCCCGGATGTACTTGTGGACATTGCCGATGTGGTGGATCGCGCCGCCGATGGCGTCGATGAGGGCGGTGCACCCGCCGACGAAGTACTCCCGCTCCGTCATGGGCCCGACCCGGTCCAGCTCCACCCGGTCGTGGATCACCACGCTCTCTCCCGAGAAGAGCACCGTGGATACCAGGGCCTCGCCCGGGGCCTTCTTCTGCCTTTCGATCATGCTGTTGAACCCGCCGATCGTGTCCTTTTCCAGGCCCGCCATGGAACCGCTCTTATCCAGGATGAAGACCATTTCCGTCAGATCCTTTTTCATTGTTTCGATCCTCCTTTTCGTTTTTCCGCGGGGCCTTTCCTGCCTCGCGGGATCATCATACGCTCCGGCGCCGCGGATGAGGTCGCTTTTCGGGCGACATTTGGTTTTTTTGAGCGGAAAGCGCAAAAAACCGGGCCATGCCTTTAAAAAGCACGGCCCGGCGGCGTTCTTTTTGGATCAGTTGTGGAGCTTTTTCCAGTTGCCCGGCATCACCAGCAGCAGCATGGGGAAGATCTCCAGGCGGCCCAGGAGCATGTCCGCGCACAGCACCAGCTTGCTGAAAGCGCTCAAATGCACGTAGCTGCCGTAGGGCCCCACGGCCCCGAAGCCCGGGCCCACGTTGTTGAGGCAGGCCATCATCGCGCTGACGGTGCTCTCGAAATCCATCCGGTCGAAGGACAGCAGGAACAGGCTGATGCCCACGATGAAAAAGTAGGCGCCGAAAAAGATATACACGAAATGAAGGGTGTTCTCGCTGACGGCCTCCCCGTCCATCCGGACCTTGCTGACCGTCCTGGGATGGAGCAGGCGCTTCATGGACAGCCGGATGCTCTTGAACACCAGGACGCAGCGGGACACCTTCACCCCGCCGGCCGTGGAGCCCGCCGAGGCGCCGATGAACATCAGCAGGAACAGGACCATCTTGCTCAGCAGGGGCCAGGCGTCGAAATTGGACGTGGCGAAGCCCGTGGTGGACACGATGGACGCCACCTGGAAAGCGCTCTCCCGGAGGGAGTCGCCGAAGGAGCGGCCGTAGAACGGCAGGTTCTTCACCGTGAGGATGCCCGTGGAGATGAGCACGATGGAAAGGTAGGCCCGGAGCTCGTCATTGCGCAGGATCTTCCGGGGCGTCCGCTGCAGGATCAGGTAGTAGATGCCGAAATTGACGCCGAAGAGGGTCATGAACACGGTGACCACCCACCGCACGTAGGGGCCGTAGAGGCCCATGCCCGCGTTGGTGATGGAGAACCCGCCGGTGCCGGCCGTGGCCATGGAGATGGTCACGGAGTCGAACAGCGAAAGCCCGCCGCACATGAGCAGGGCGGCTTCCAGGATGGTCATGCCGATATAGATGAGATAGAGGATCCGGGCGCTGTCCCGGGTCTTGGGCACCAGCTTGCTCACCTGGGGCCCCGGGGACTCGGCGCGCATCAGGAACACGTTGTCCCCCGCGCCGGTGGACGTGGGCACCAGCATCAGCAGGAACACCAGCACGCCCATGCCGCCCAGCCAGTGGCTGAAGGCGCGCCAGTAGATCAGCCCCTTGGACAGGCTGTCCAGGTCGATGAGCACGCTGGCTCCGGTGGTGGTGAAGCCCGACACGGCCTCGAACACGCAGTCCACGAACCGTCGCACCTCACGGCTCAGGTACAGGGGCAGCGCCCCCACCAGGGAGACCAGGATCCAGCTCAGGGCCACGGTGATGTAGCCCTCCCGGGCCCGGACGGACGCCTTGATGCTGCGCAGGAAAAAGAAGGGCGCGCCCAGTACCAGGCACACCAGCATGGACAGGCCGAAGCCCTGCACCGCGGAATATTCCCCGCGGAAAAGAGATATGAGGAGCGCCGGGATCATGAACAGGCCCAGGATCAGCATCGTCAGGGCCGTCAGGCGCACGATCACACGATAATTCATTCAAACTGCCTCCGGACAGATCAGGTCAGCCGCGCCGCGTCAGGGCTCCCGCGAGAAGATATCGTTGAGGCGGGAGATGGGACGGTCCGCGGCCGTCACGACGATCACGCTGTCCCCGGGCTGGAAGCTGGTCTCACCGGAGGGGATGACCACGTTGCCGTTGCGGGTGATGGCCGCCAGCAGGATGTTCTTTTTCATCGGCAGGCGCATCAGGGGCTGCCCGGTGTACCAGGTCTTCCTGTCCACCACGAATTCCAGAGCCTCGACCTTGTCGTCCACGAACCGGGTCAGGGCCAGAACGTCGTTGCTGCTGCCTTCCTGGGCGCGCACGTAGCGCAGGATCTCGTTGGTGCTCAGATCCTTGGGCGTGACCACGCATTCGATGCCCGCCTTGTCCAGGATCTCGCTGTATTCCGTCCTGTTGATCTTGGTGATCACCTTGGGCACGCTCATCTGATTGGCCATCATGGAGACCACGATGTTCTGCTCGTCCACGTTCATCAGGCTGATCAGGGCGTCGGTCTCCTCCAGGCCCTCGCTCATAAGCTCGTCCATGTTCGTCGCGTCGGCGTGGACGATGGTGGCGGCGGGCAGGGCCTCGCTCAGGCGTTCGCACTGGGCCTTGTCCGAGTCGATGATCTTGACGTCGATGCCGTTTTTGTTGAGGGTCTGGGTGAGGTAATAGCCGATGCGGCTGCCGCCGAGCACCATGACCGACCGCACCTTGATGGTCTCCAGCCCGGTGAAGCGGATCAGGTTCAGCAGCGCCTCCGAGGGGGCCGTCACGAAGATGCGGTCATTGGCCCTGAGGACGAAGCTGCCGCCGGGGATGGTGACCTCGCCGCCGCGGTCCACGGCGCATACCAGGATGCGCACCTTCAGATCCTTGTACAGGTCCATCAGCTGCACGCCGTCCAGCCGGCTGCCGGGGCGCACGGGCAGCTCCACGATCTCCGCCCGGCCCTTGGAGAACACCAGGCGCTTGAGAAGGGAGGGATAACGCAGCAGGCCGTAGATCTCGCGGGCGGCCGTCCTTTCGGGATTCACGGCCATGCTCAGGCCGAAATCCTCCCGGAGGAGGTTGTAGGCTTCGATATATTCAGGCTCGCGCAGACGCGCGATGGTGTGGACGCATCCCAGGCGCCGCGCGATCATGCAGCACAGGAGGTTCACCTCATCATAGCCGGTGACGGCGATCACAAGGTCCGCCGAGGGCACCTCCGCCTGACGCTGCAGAGCCACGCTGGTGCCGTTCCCCTCGAGCACCATCATGTCCAGGCGCTCCTCGTTCTGCTCCAGCACGGCCCTGTTGCGGTCGATCATG
>CADCQZ010000056.1 GCA_902803675.1 uncultured Eubacteriales bacterium | reverse complement strand
GATCACGCCGTTCTTTTTCAGGATCTCCTCGACGTATCCGACGCACTCACGGATGAGCGCGTCGCAGCAGGTCTTCTTTTCGATCCCCCGGGCCTGAGCGTCGCTGACGAAAGTCCCGCAGTCGACGACACCGGCGTGGGCCTGACGCACCTTCCGCAGGTACTCGTCCACGGTGTCCCGGTCCTCGATCCCCGCGAGCCCCAGGGCGAGGAGCCCGCCGGTGACGGCGCCGCAGACGGAGCCCATCTGCATCCCTCCCCGGAAACAGGTAGCCGCCCGAAGAGCGGTGTTCTCGTCATACCCCGCATCGGACGCGAAAACGGCCGCCACCGTCTGGGCGCAGTTATACACCGTTTTGCCGTCCGGCTTGAACAGGCTCCTCATCTCCGCCGCCCGATCCGTGTATCGGCTCATGGACGCACACCTCCCCGGGTCATCGTCTGCCGGCTGTCTTCACTGTTCTTTCTTTTCGAGCTCGAAAAAGCGGCGGGGGATATGGCAGTATCCGCCGGGATTCTTATCCAGGTATTTCTGATGGTACTCCTCCGCCGGGAAGAAATTGCTGATCGGCGCCAGCTCCACCTGAAGAGGCGCGCCCGCTTTCTCTTCCTGTTCCCGGTAGACGCTCTCGATCTGGGGCAATTGATCCGGGTGCGTATAGTAGATCCCCGTGCGGTACTGGATGCCCCGATCCTCCCCCTGTTTGTTCACCGACAGGGGATCGATCACCATGAAATAGGCCTCCAGCAGCTCCTTTAGGCTCATGACGCTCTCGTCATACTCCACCCGCACAGTCTCCGCGTGTCCGCTGCTGCGGCACACTTCCTGGTAAGTGGGCTGCCTGTCCGGCCCGTTGGCGTATCCCACCTGCGTAGCCGTGACGCCCCTGAACTGGTCAAAAAACTTCTGGGTGCCCCAGAAGCACCCTCCCGCGAGATAAATGGTCTTCATATCCGCAGCGCTCCTTTCGATCACGGACACCGGGCCGGGTCACGCGCATCCGCCGGTCCGCGGTTTTTTCCCTTCATCAGCAGCCTGTCCCCCAGACGCATCAGCCCCAGGGACATGAAATACGTCCCGATGAGCAGCAGGGCAAAAAGGCCGATGCCGATGGGGATCCCCCACAGCGTGAAGGCGTAGAAATCGTTGACATACCAGCCCTCCGGGCCCTTACCGCCCAGGAGCACCCGGATAAAATAAAAAACGCCGTAAGCCAGCACGACGGCGGCCGCGTACCGGGGCGTTCTTTCGGGGAGCTCCTTTTCCCGCAGGAAAAGCATCTCCGCAAGGCTCAGGAGGGGAACGATCAGGTGCATATGCAGGCTGCCGCCCCTGAGCATGGCCGGGTAGCCGTAGATATGCCCCAGGAAGAGCATGACCACCGAGAACGTGACCATCACGGCGGTGCCGGCGACCCATTTGAGGCTTTCCAGCCTCAAAGACAGCTCCTTGGAGCGCAGCAGGCTCACCGCCGCCGCGACGGAAGCGAAGCCCTCCAGAAGGTTGCTGAGCACCGTGAAATACTTCAGGCTCCCGATGCCCGACGAGGAGAGTACGCCGCCCCCTCTGATCACCATGCCGATCCAGGCATAGAAGACCAGGAAAGCGATGACGATATCCGTGATGAGACGCCCCGCGCAGCGGGCGCTCATCTCACGGGCCCCTTCCCCTGTCCGGGCTTGCGCCGCAGCTTCTGATAGCTGCCGTCTTCCTGCTCCAGGTATACCCGGTCCAGCATGGCCGTGACGTTCTCGCGCATCTCCCTGATATACTGCCGGCGCAGTTCGGCCTGCTCGGCCGCTTCCAGATCGGTGAGCCCTTCTTCTTTCTTTTTTTTCGCCAGAGCGTTGATGCGCTCGATCTTTTCCTTTTCCAACGGGATCCTCCTCAGGCCGCCTTTTCCGCTCTGCGCCTCAGGATGAGAGCCAGCGCGCAGGGGCAGGCGATGACGATGACATACACGATATACAGCAGCACCCGGGACAGCTCCGTACGGTCCAGAGCGAATTCCAGTCCCACCAGGATGCCCACCATCAGGGGCAGGGAAACGAGCGCCGCCGTGGGCAGTGCCTTCCCGGAAAGGGCCTTCCGTCCCTTGAGCGCGAAATAGACCACGGCAGCGCCGAGGCACCCGGCCGCCATAAGGTGCTGGGCTCCCACGAAGGAGAAGGCCATGTGCCCGTCTTCCCGGAAGCTCTCAAACAGGATCTGGCCGGCGGAAAAGAGCAGCACTGCCGTGAAAAAGGTGACGCCGGGCTGTTTCCGGCGGATCTGCATCTCGAAGACGACGAACAGGACGAGCGCGTACAGTGATTCCAGCTTGTACACCGCCAGATAATCGGCGTAATCCCCGTTGATGATGAACATGCCTTCCGCGCTGCCGTTCAGGGGGAAGGAGATGCCGAAATCCTCGATGAACCCCTCCCCCATCCGGGCCAAGGCCACGAACAGCAGCGCCGCCACGGAAAAAATGTCCATGGCGCGCAGACGGAGTTTGGCGTCGAACTTCATGATCCGGCAGGCCGCCAGAAGGCCGATGAGCCCGCCGAACAGCGCGCCGAACATGGACCCGCCGCCCGCTGTCATCATGAAGAAGGCCTTGAAGAACGGCCACTGCCGGGCCTGGGCGTCAAGAAGGAGACAGAACAGGCGGGATAAAAGGAACCCGCAGGGGATCATCAGGCAGCCCATCAGCGCCAGGGTGCCCGCCGGATAACGCTTCCTGCCGTGCAGGAACATCACCAGCAGCATCAGGGCGAGCCCGTACATGACGTAGAGCCCGTACCCGTAGACCTTTATCCCCAGAAAATACGTGCACTCGGCACTGTCCCAAAGCTCAAACATGTTACTGCCGCCTCACTCCATGCCCACCGTGGTGGCGAAATAGATGATATCGCTCTGGGCGCGCTCGTTCCTCTCCGTGCGGTTGCTCATATAGTAAGTGCCGTTGAAGATGAGGGTGGCGCTGTTGCCGCCGTCCAGGTTGAAGGCCTCGGTGCATCCCAGGGCATACATGAAATCCGCCAGTTCCTGATGGGTAGCGCCCTTCGAGTCATCGCTGCGGCCCTCGGCCACCACCAGCACATAGTGCAGCGGGCCCAGCTGCCCGATGGCGGACCGGGGCTCCCTGCCGTTGGGGTTGTAGCCGTATTCCTTGTCCATGGTGAGCCTCAGGCTGTCCTGCACCAGCACCGGGCCGAAGGTGAACGCCTGCACGATCTCGTGCCCCTCGGCGCAGAAGTCGTCCACCACTTTAAGATCGGGGAATTTCACAAAGGTGTGGAAGTCGCCGTTCTCGTCTATGATCAGCACGTCCTTTTTCCGGTTTGTCTTGGCCCGCACTTTCTCGCCCATCCGGTACTCGAAAGTGGTCTTCTGAGGATCGTTGCTGAAGTAATCGCCGTTGATGGCCACCACGGCGTTCTTTGCCTCAGCCATACGGCTGGGAAGCGCCGTTTTGGAGGAGGAGAGCTTGCCGGCCGTAGCCGTCCTCAACTGGGTGGGCGAGCCGATCTTCACGTCGATTACCCGCCACACCACGTTGTTTTCCTCGATGGTCTTCAGTTCCACGGCGATGCTGTCATCCCGGTAACCGTCCTCGGTCACACCGGCGGGGTCCAGCGGCATCCCGCCGGAAAAATCCCGGGGCAGTTCCCGCGCTGTCAGAGTTTCCTCTTCCTCCGCGCAGGCTGAGGGGAACAGGCGCAGGAAGCCCTCTTCCTCCTCCCCGTAAAGGCCGTCCGTTATAAGGACCGGGGACGGGATCACCACCGCCGCGGAAAGCACCAGTAAGACGCACAGTATCATCAGGATCCAACGCACACTGTTTTTCATAGCTTCTTAAGACCTCCGTAGATCAGACTGTTTGAGCCGGCTTGAAGACCCAGTCCTTCTGGATCCGGTAATTGACCACGAACAGCACCAGATCCACCGGGATCTTGAACCAGGTGGCCGGGACCGCCGGGAAGAGGAGCTTGAAAGCGCCCACCGCCAGGGAGGATACCAGGGCCGCCGCGATCACCAATACAACGTAGCGCCAGGCTGCGCCCCTGCATTCCCGGATAGAAAAGACCATATTTTTGTTGAGGATGAAATTGAGGACCGAAGACACGATCCTGGCGCCGTAAGTCGCGGCAAAAATGACCGCGCCGGTATTGACCAGGGGCAGCACCATGTCCCTGTCCATGAAATTGGGCAGGATCACGGACTCCAGCAAAGTGAACAGGCCGATGTCCACCGCCCAGCAGATCAGGCTGGACAGGGTGAACCGGAAAAAACTGCCCAGGATCAGCTTGTAGATCCGCCAGGAATCCCGGATGGGATGGAAATGGCTGCTGGCGTTCTCCTCGATGTACACGGTCCTGATGGGGATGGGCTTCATCGCGATATCGTTCCGGGCGCAGTAGATGAGCTGGTTCATCTCATACTCGAACCGGTCGCCGGACACGGTGAGGAATTCCGGGATCAGCTCCCTGATAAAGGCCCTGAGGCCCGTCTGGGTATCCGGGAGATACCGGCCGTAGAGGGCCTTGAAGACCGCGGAGGTGATCCGGTTGCCCGCCTTGGACCTGGCCGGCACGTCCACGCTCTCTTTGGAGAAGTCCCGGGAGCCCAGCAGCATCACCCGCTCCGTCCCGTTCAGGGAGGAGCAGATGTTCAGGGTGTCCTCCACCCGGTGCTGCCCGTCGGAGTCCGCCGTGATCACGGCCTTAAAGGCGGTATGGTCCCGGATATAGGCCATGCCCGTCTTGAGCGCCACGCCCTTGCCCTTGTTGACCTCATGATGGAGCACGACGCACCGGTCCATGCCTTCCAGCTCCCTGAACAGGGGCTGATAGCTCTCCGCGGAGCCGTCATCCACCACCACCAGCGCGCCGAAGCCCGCCTCGAGCAGCTGCCCGGCGTAATTCGTCAGGCGCTCATCGGGTGACAGTGACGGTATCAATACACAGCAGTCAGATATCTTCAATATGTTTTCACCTCATTACAGCCAGATTTTTCCTTTGAGCGTCCCCGGCCAAACGCGCGGGACGCGCCTCATTATACCGTTAATCAGGCCGCTTTTCAATTCCGCGCGGTTTTTTTCGTGTCTCTTTTAACAAAATCAGGAATTTCCCGCGAAATCGCCGCCAAACACCTTGCCCTTTCGCGCCGGGCAGGATAAAATGGGATCAGCACTCCGGGGAGGGCATCCATGTCTGAAAGCAGAACCGTCACCTTCACAAGGAAAGCGCTCGTGGCCCTGATCCTTCCGCTGATCGCCGAACAGTTCCTGGCGGTCATGGTGGGCATGGCCGATACGGTCATGGTCACCACGGCCGGCGAGAACGCGGTGTCCGCCGTCTCCCTGGTGGACTCCCTGAACATCCTGCTCATCCAGCTCTTCTCCGCCATGGGTGCCGGCGGCGCCATCGTTTCCGCCCAGTACCTGGGGCACGGAGACCGGAAAAACGCCTGCGCGGCGGGCGGGCAGCTGGTCACGTCCTCCGTGGCGGTCTCCCTGATCATCGCCCTGCCCGGCGCTCTTTTCCCCCGGGCGGTGCTGGGCCTGATCTACGGGAAAGTGGATCCCGGCATCCTGGCCGAAGCGGAAAAATACTTCATGATCTCCGCCCTGAGCTATCCCTTCCTGGCCCTGTACAACAGCGGCGTGGGCCTGCTCAGGGCCATGGGGAACTCCAAGACCTCCATGTGGACGTCCACCGTGATGAACGTGATCAACATCGCGGGGAATGCCCTGCTGATCTGGGGCCTCAAGATGGGCGCCGCCGGCGCCGCCACGGCGTCCCTCGTGTCCCGGGCCGTCAGCGCGGTCATCATTTTCCTCGTGCTGCGCAACCCTCAAATGCCGGTGTTCCTCACGAATAAGAATCTGATGACCTTCGATCGGAAAATGATCCTGCGGATCATGGGCGTGGGCCTCCCCAGCGGCATGGAGAACAGCCTGTTCCAGGTGGGGAAGCTGCTCATCGCCCGGCTGATCTCCCAGATGGCCGCCAGCATCATCGCCGCCAACGCCATCTCCAATTCCATCTGCTCGGTGCTCAATATCCCGGGCAGCGCCATCGCCCTGGCGGCCATCGCCGTGGTGGGCCAGTGCATCGGCGCGGGCGACAGGGAGCACGCCCTGAAATACGGCCGGAAACTGATGCTGCTGGAGTTCCTGGGCGTGATCCCGGCCAACCT
>CADCQZ010000055.1 GCA_902803675.1 uncultured Eubacteriales bacterium | reverse complement strand
TTTGAGGACCGCCTATGAACAGGGGAGAAAGCTGTTTTCAGTCAAATGACCTTATGACGCCGTGTTCACGGTTTGTCATCAAACGATCGCATTCGAATGCGTTTTATGCCATGACAGATGATCGATATCATTCTGCGGGATCCTGACACATGATCCTTATATGTACCGGAAAAGCGTATCATGTCACGAAGAACAGGGGCCGCCTCATTTGAGGCGGCCCCTGTCATTGTATCAACATCGTTATTTGGTGAAGCTGAAGGTGACGGTGAACCTGGCCGTGGAGCCGTTGTACCGCCCGCCGTTCTCCGTGACGCTGACGGTGAACCTCTGCTTGAAGCCCTCCTGCAGGTCTTTCTCGGTGATCACCCGGGTGACGGTGTTCTCCCCCACGTCCGGGGTGGAGTCTTCCTCGGTGATGACGGCTTTGAAGGCCACCTCGTCCCCCACATTGAAGGTGAAGCTCTTTCCGTCGGTCACCTTCGTGCCGTTCACGTAGTAGGCGTAGGTCCACTTGTCGCCCACGTGGTTGTAGTCGCCGCAGGTGGCCTGGACGGCCGCCTTCAGGGCGCCGCTCTTCACGCCCCGGGCGCTGCGGGTGCCGGCGGAAGTCTTGGTCTTTTCCGTATCCGCGGCGGCGGCGCCGCGGGTATAGGTGACGCCCACGGTCTTGTTCGAGGAGCCGTTCAGTTTCCGGTAGGCCTTCACGGCCAGGGTGACGGTGACGTCCTCCAGCTCCCACACGGCTTCATCGGTGCCGGTCTTCGACGCTTTCCCGTTCTGGTTCACCAGGATCTTCTGCAGATCCTTGAAAAACGCCTTCAGCTGGCTGTCCGTGAACTTTTTGCCCGTCAGGGGCGTCAGGTACACGATCTCGCTCAGGCCGTACCAGCTCTTGCCCGCCTCCTTTTCGGCGAAACGGAACACCATGTCCAGCGTCAGGTCCTTGGTGAACTCGATCCCCGGCAGCACCAGGGCCTTGGTCTTGTCCACCTCGATCTCGGTGAACTGCTCGTCCTTGTAGGCGGAGGTGAAGGCGGTCCTGGACATGCCCCACCACTCCGGCGGCGGGTTCAGGCCCACTTCCTCCGCCGCGGCGGCGGACAAAAAGGGCACCGCGGACAAAACCAGCGTCAGGCATAACAGCAGCGACACGATCCTGCGATCCATCATGATCAGCCTCCTTCTTGGGGATCAGGTGATAATGGCCTTGTATCTGCCGCGATTATACCCTTTCGCGCCCCGAAAGTAAAGGCCGCTGTGTTTGGGTCACTGCTCCGCCACGGCTTTGGCGTGATCCTGTTTGATCTTCATGAGCAGCGCGGGATCCTCGATCAGGTCCAGAGCCGTGAGCGCCAGGGCCTTCGCGCCCAGGGCCACGGAAGCCAGCCCCTTTTCGGACCTGGCGGCGGCCCTGGCTTCCTCCGTGTGCCAGGGAGTGGGGCCGTCGGTGATGCAGATGCTGGGCTGGATCGTGGGCACCACCTGGGACACGTTGCCCACATCGCTGGAGCCGATGCCGCGTTTGGGATCCCGCGGGCGCAGCTCCCTGCCCAGCAGGGCCATCTCTTTAGCGTAGACCTCGTCGAAGGACGGGGTGGGGATCGTGTTGTCCAGGCACACCTGATAGGGCTCGATGCGTCCCTTGGCGCCGGTCATCTCCTCCGCGCCCTTGACGATCCCTTTGATCCTCTCGTACAGCGCGTTGAGCCGGGGCACCGACGCGGCGCGGAAGTAGAACTTGGCCGCCGCGTATTCGGGCACGATGTTGGGGGCGTCCCCGCCGTGGGTGATGATCCCGTGGATCCGGATGTCCGGGGTGACATGCTGCCTCAGGGCGCTGATGCCGTTATAGGTGAGGATCAGGGCGTCCAGCGCGTTGATGCCCTTTTCCGGTGCGGCCGCCGCGTGGGAGGGCTTTCCCCAAAACTCGATATCCACCGGCAGGTTGGCCAGGCTCGGCCCCGTGGCCTCGTCCCGGTCCCCGGGATGCACGCACAGGGCGGCGTCCACATCCTTAAAAAATCCTTTGAGCACGAAATTAGCCTTGGCGCCGCCGTTTTCGCCGCCCTCTTCCCCGGGCGTGCCGTACACCCGGATCTCGCCGCCGGTCTCGTCGATCACCTGCTTGAGCGCCGAGGCCGCCAGGGCGCTCGTGGGCCCGAACAGATTGTGGCCGCAGCCGTGGCCCAGGCCGGCCAGGGCGTCATACTCCGCCAGGAAGACCAGCACGGGCCCGGGCTTTGTCGACTTGTACACGGCGGTGAAGCCGGTGCGGTGCCCCGCCACGTCCACGGTGATGTCAAAGCCCTCCTGTTTGAGCTGGCCGCTCAGGCGCTCGCAGGCGAAGAACTCATAGTTGCTCACCTCCGGGTGCTCGTGGATATCCAGGGCGATCTGACGGTAGATATTTTCCTGCTTGTCCGCGTAAGCGATGATCTTTTCACGTTTCGTCATGGGTCTTCCTCCTTCTCCTCGTCCGGTCGATACATGATTATACAGATTTTACGCATAATCATGCAATACCCGGACGGTATTTTTCCTGTTCCCGGCGGCCGGGAACGACGCTCCGACGTCAATTGGGACAATAGACCTGACAACTCGGCGCGTTCCTCTTGCGCCCGACGGGGGGCGGGGTATACTGGCCCCGTACCGAATGACCCGGGGCCCAAAGCCCCCGAGACCGTGAAAGGAGGACGCGGAACGATGCTTTACTACTACATCCCGGCCGCCCTGGCGGCCCTGGCCGTGCTGCTGTTCATTTTAGGCTATCAGAAGGCGCCCCCGGACACGGCCTACATCATCTCCGGCATGGGCAAGCGCCGGATCCTCATCGGCAAGGCCGGCTGGCGGATGCCCTTCCTGGAGAGGGTGGACAAGATCTCCCTGCAGGTGATGACCGTGGACGTGAAGACCAGCGAGGCCGTGCCCACCAATGAGTTCATCAACGTGATGGTGGACGGCGTGGCCAACGTGAAGATCTCCAGCGACCCGGAGCTCCTTGAGAAAGCGGCCGAATCCCTGCTGGGCATGAACCAGAACCAGCTGATAGCCATGGTCACCCAGGTGCTGGAAGGCAATATGCGTGAGATCGTGGGCTCCGTGGGCCTGAAGGAAATGGTGCAGGACCGGCAGGGCGTGGCCAAGAAGGTCACCGAGAACGTGATCCCGGACATGCAGAAGCTGGGCATCGAGGTGGTGAACTTCAATATCCAGAACTTCCGCGACAACGCCGGCACCATCGAGAACATGGGCATCGACAA
>CADCQZ010000054.1 GCA_902803675.1 uncultured Eubacteriales bacterium | reverse complement strand
GTCCTGCTCAAAGGCGGAGCCCCCGGTGACCGAAAGGCGCGCCCGGGCCGCCAGGGCAGCGGCCGTATCCTCCGTCATGTCGGGCATGTTGATCAGGTCATAGCTCCGCGGCGTCCCGTCCTCCTCCAGGGTGACGGCGAACCACCGGGACTCCCCCACCAGGTTGCGGGCGTGCCGGCTCCTCCCGGTCGCGCGGCCGCCCATGTCCTCCCGGTCCGGAGGCCCGCCGATGCCCGAAAGGAAGTTCAGGGTCTCAGTGAGCTCCCGGCGCACGCTGACCCAGTTGGCCGCGTTGACCACGCCGGCCACCAGCACCATGGCCGCCGTGAGGGCGATGAGCGCGATGCGGATAAAACGCCGCCGCAGTTTCCTGATCATTGTTTCCTCTCCAGTGAGTAGCCCGTGCCCCGGTGCGCCCTTATCTCCGCGCAGGTGCCTATTTCGGCCAGTTTTTTGCGCAGGGTGGAGATATTGACCCACACCACATTGATCTCCGCCTCCGTGTCCCAGCCCCAGACCCGGTCCATCAGCTGCTGCACGGAATAGATGATGTGGGGGTTTTCCATGAACAGCGCCATCATCTGATAGGCCTTGCCCGTCAGGCGCACGGCCCGGTCCCCTTTCCGGAGCTCATTGGTGCCCTTGTCCAGCGTCAGGTCCTCAAAGACGGCCACGTCCGGCACGTAGGTCTCCCGCCGGCGGAGCATGGCCCGCACCCGCGCCAGCAGCTCCTGGGCGTCGAAGGGCTTGGGCAGGTAATCGTCCGCGCCGGCGTCCAGGCCGGCCACCCGGTCCCCCACCGCGTCCCGGGCCGTCAAAAGCAGGCAGGGAGCGTTGAAGCCCTCCGCCCGCATGGTCTTTAAAGCCTCCAGCCCGTCCATGACCGGCATCATCCAGTCCAGGATGATCCCGTCATACTGCTCCGCCCGGGCATAACTGAGCGCGTCCTCACCGTTGAACACGGTGTCCACCTGATAGCCGGAGCGGGTCAGCAGCGCTTTCACCGCGGCGTTCAGGTCCCGGTCATCCTCAGCAAACAGGATCCTCAATATGTGTCACCCGTCCTTTTCGTCACATTTCATGGCGGTCGTCCATCACCCGGCTCATGGAGACCGGCAGGTTGCCGTTGCGCTCCCGCACGGCGTCCATCAGTTTCCGCGCGTCCTTTTCATCCCTGAGCGTGCCCCGGTAGGTCATCTGATAGGCCGTGCCCATTTCCACGGTCCTGACGCGGATCAGCTCACAGGAGGCGAAAAAGGACTCCAGCAGGTCGTCGAACAGGCCCTCGTCGTCCAGGTCCTCCGGGATGGTGATCCTCAGCTCCCGCTGCTTTTCCGCCGCGGAGCCGAAACCGGCGGCGGACAGGGCCGCGTGGGCCCCCAGGCACATCACCATCAGCAGACAGGCCACCGCCACATAGCCCGCCCCCAGGCACAGGCCCACCGCCGCCGCCAGGAACAGCGCCAGGATCTCCTGGCCGCTCCCCTGGGCGGAACGGAAACGGATCAGGCTGAAGGAACCGGCCACGGCGATGCCCGCGCCCAGATTGCCGTTGACCGCCATGATGACGGTGGCCGTGATCAGGGGCAGCAGCGCCAGGGTGAAGCCAAAGGAGCGGGTGGCGGAGTTCCTGCGGATGTAGTACAGGGCCCCGATCAGGCCCAGGGCCAGCGCCAGGAACAGGGCCAGGAACACGTTCCACACCGCCAGGACGCCGCCGGAAAATATACTGTTAAACAATTCGTTTCACTCCCTTCATTTCCTGCATTTCAGGCCGGATATACATCTGGTAAGCCAGGCCGTATTTGGAAAAATGCACGCGCCGGGCGCCGGTCTCCCTTAAGAGGCGGGCGAGCCACACCGGGCAGGCCCTGCCGGTCTTGACCTCCATGAGCCGCTGCCCCGCGGGCAGGATGGGCAGGCCCAGGGCCCGGGCGTTGAGGTCCAGGTCCCGGTCCCGGAAGGTCAGGTTCCGGTCCAGGGTGACGCGGATCCCCGATCCGTCGGGCGCGCACCAGGCGTCCCGGTCATAGGAGATCACCGCCGCGGGCATCAGGCCGTACCGCTTCACGAGCCAGACCGCTTCCCGGCCCACCTGGCCCGTCTCCTCCGGGAGGCGGGCCTCCGACAGGCCTTCCACGGCCGCGTCCAGCGGGAGGGCCGCGCGCCGCTTGTACACCACGCCCCGGTACTTTTTCTTGACCTCCACGAAGGACTTGTCCATCAGGCCCTGTTCCCCGTAAGCGCGCAGGCGCAGCTTTTCCTTATAGGCGGGGCGGTCCAGGGACGCGCGGATCAGGGCGTAGTCCCATGTGTCATAGTACAGGCTGTGGACCTTCGGGCTGCCGAAATCCAGGTGGTCAAAGCCCCGCAGCCTCAGCCCGGCCTCCATGGCCGCGGCCTGGGATGTATCCAGAAGATACTTGGTCTCCACGCGGGCGAAGCTTTCTTCCATGATCAGTGTCCTTTCCGGCCGTGTCCGCGGCCAAAGTCGTTCCCGCCGCCGTCATTGGGCTGCCCGCCGCCGAAG
>CADCQZ010000053.1 GCA_902803675.1 uncultured Eubacteriales bacterium | reverse complement strand
GGTATTTCCCCGGGCCTCCCCGGGTCTTGCCCGTTCGGGTCTGTTTCCAAAGAAAAAGTCCTGCCGTTATTCCGGCGGGACTTTGTTTTCGTCCGGCTGTTTTTTCTGCCCCTGTACGCTTTAAGCCTTCCCGCTCCCGTACAGCCTCAGGTCCGTCCCCCGGAAGGTCAGGTCCAGGCAGGTGGCGGGGGACAGCATCCTGGAGATGAAGCGCTCGGTGTAGCGCTTCTGCAGCTCGGTGCGGTTCAGATTGGTGCTCACGGCGGTGCCCTTGCGGCGCAGCATCCTCTCGTTGAGCACGTTCAGGATCATTTCCACCGTGATGTTGTCGAACAACGGCTCGATGCCCAGGTCGTCGATGATGAGGAAATCCGTGTTCAGGTAGTCTTGCGTGACCCCTTCCGGCCGGAAATAGTCCTGCCTCAGGTCGTCCAGCATCCTGAAGGCCGTCACGTACTTCACCCCGATGCCCCGGTCCATTAGCCGCGAGGCGACGCAGCGCACCAGATAGGTCTTGCCCAGGCCGCTCTTCCCGTGGAGCAGCAGATTGATCCGGCCGCCGCCGGGATAATCGTCCGCGAAGCTCTCGCAGGCTTTCCGGATCTCATGCATATAGGCCCGCTGGGTGTATTTGGGCAGATCCTCCAGAGGGATCTCGGGATAAAATGTCTCGTCGAAGGTCTCGAAGCTCTCCGTCCAGGGAGCGCTGTCCCCGGCGCGCGCCAGGGCGGCCTTGAGGCAGGAGCACATCTCCCGGATCTTTTCCCCGGTATAGCCCGTATCCCGGCATTTTTCACACCGGTAGACCGGCTCCAGATAGTTTTCGGGATACCCCGCCGAGGCCAGGGCCTCGCGGATGCGGGCGTTATAATCCCGCATGTGCTTTTCCAGGTCTTCGCCGGCGGGCCCCTGTCCCCGCAGCATGTTCTCGATCCCGTCGAGGATCAGGCGGTGACGGTCATGGCACAGTTTCGCCAGATCGGGATGCTTTTCGGCGATCTCCTCCCGCCGCCGGGCCTCCTCGGACGCGTTCCTGTCCCTCTGACGGGCGTATTCGTCCATGACGCGCTGATAGATCTCACTGTTCATTTTTGCCCTCCAGAGCTTTCAGGATCGGGTCATCGGCGATACCGGCCAGTTGTTCCTCGGTGTAGCTGCGCTGTTCGTACTGCTGGGCGCGGACGGTCTTCCCGGCGGAGGGCCTGCCCTCCGGCGCGCCCTCCAGCACTTTCCGGATGTAGGCGAGTTTGTTCCCGCGCACCAGAGACGCCTTCCGGGCGGCCGACAGGATATCATCCCGGCTGAAGCCCGCCCTGAGGCATTCGCGGTACCACTCATGGTCCGCCGCGGTGGGCCGGGCGGCCAGATCGCAGGCGGCGAAGACCGCCGTCAGGGCCTCGGTCTCGGTCCGGTATACGCGCAGGTATTCGGCGGCCTTGTCCGCGGTGGTGAGCCCTTTCTCCTGCCAGGAATTGAGCAAAAGCACCATGGCCTCGGCGCCCTTGTTGGCGGCGCGGATCTCCTCCGAGGCCAGAAGGAGCACTTCGTGGGGGAAGGTCCTGCGCCACTGCCGGTACAGGTTCACGCTGTATTCCCATGTCACGGCGGGGCGGAATCCCCGGGTGATCTCTTTGGCCAGGTCCTTTTCATCCTTTTCCGCTTTCAGGGCGGCCTCCACCTCGCTGCCGGTCCGGGCGCTCAGGTTGCGCTCGCGGAACTGGCGCAGGATGCCGTCCAGGTACGCGAAATTCGGCTCACCGGAGGCGGTCTCGCTGCAGGCGGCCAGGATGGCTTCCGGGGTGAACCCCCACTCGTCCCGCCATTTCCGGTACAGCGCCAGCTCCGCGTCGCTTTCCATGCGGCCCCGTTTGCCCAGGGCCCGGAGCACCTGCCGGGCCTCGATGTGGCAGTTCAGGTCGCTGCGCAGGAAGCTCTCCGCGTCCTCCGCGGTCACCGCGCCGCTCTCCTTCATGGCCAGGGCCAGGCCTTCGGCCTTTTTGAAAGAAAACTGGGGGCGCCAGGAAGCGATGCAGTGATTGAGCAGCATCAGCACGGCTTCCGGTGTCAGGCCGATGTCCTGCACCCACTCCCAGGCCCGGGCGATCTCGTCGGGCTTGATCTTGCGCTTGGAACCGAAAGCGGCGTACACGCTCTCGGCGAAATCCACATAGTCGTCCTCGGCCCGGAGGGGACTGCCGCTCAGGGCCTGGGTAAAGGCGCTCTTGTATTCGATCACGGGGGGATCGTCCGTCTCGATGGTGACAAGGCCCCGCCGCTCCCAGTAGCGGAAGGCTTTCATGATATCCGCCGCGGGGATGTCCAGGGCCGCCGCCATGTCCTCGGCGGTCAGGTTCTCATCCGCCCGCTGGCTGTGGTACAGGCCCCACAGATACACCTTCACGTAATCGCCCCTGGCGTTGGGAAGGTAGTCGGTGATGAAGATATTCTCGATGGCCGTGACGCCCCAGGCCCGGGCGTCTTCACTGCGTTTGAACATGTTTCAGGCGGCGCCTCCTTCGTCCTCAGGCCCGTCTCTGGGCTGGCGCTGGATCGTTTTTCGGCGGTCAAAAGGGATGGGAGCGGTCGGGAAGGGACACCGGGCGCCGGGAAAAAACAGCGGCCGGGGGCTCCTCCATCCGCTCCGTTCGTTTTACAGGGGCAGCCAGTCCAGGGTCCTCCTCAGGCTCTCCTCCCAGAAATCCCAGGTGTGCGCGCCGGGACGAGCCTCCCAGGTCACGTCATAGCCCAGGCGCTCGAGTTTTTCCGCGAAAGCGGCATTGGCCGGATAGAGGGAGTCCTCCGTCCCGCAGGTGGTATAGATCCGGGGCTTTGGGCGGTCCGACGCTGCCAGGCGTTCCGCCAGGGCCTCATAGTCCGCCGGGCAGCCCGAGAAGGCCCGGACGCTGTTCAGGTCGAAGAGCGCCCTGAAATGCCTGCCGGCGGCGCCTTCGGCCTTCATGACCCGCTCCGAGATCAGGGCCGCGGAATACATGGCAGCGCAGCTGAAGGTCTCCGGATAGGTCAGGGCGCAGTTGACCGCCCCGAACCCGCCCATGGACAGCCCGGCGATGAAGGTGTCCTCCCTTTTGGGGCTCAGGGGCAGCATGGCGCGGCACAGCCCCGGAAGCTCTTCGCCGATGAAAGTCATGACGCGCGCGCCCGTGGCGGCGGAATCGGCGTAGAAGCTGTTGTCCCCGTCCGGCATGATCACGCACAGGGGCTTTTCCCGCACCAGGCGGGCGGCGTTGGTATAATTCAGCCAGTTGTCCTCATCCCCGGTGAGCCCGTGGAGCAGGATGAGGGTCTTGAGCGGGCGCGGTCCTTTCCGGTACCAGGCCTGATCCACGGGCAGGATCACGCTCAGGCGTGTGCCGCGCTCCAGGGCGGCGGAGGAAATGCTGATATGGGCGATGGCCATGGATCCACCTCGTCTCACGCGTATCTTCGGGGACGCCGCGGCCTTTGGGCCGCTCAAAGGGCTGTTTTGTCAGTATTGTACATGGTTTGCCCTTCGTTGGCAAGCTCACAGGCCCATCTTTGTCAGCGCTCTGCGGGCGATCATCTGGGCGTCCGCCTCCGTCATATCCTTCGGGTGCTTCCTGTCCGTCTCGTCCAGGGTCTCCCCGAGCACCAGGCGGTACCAGGCGATGACATCCCGTTCATTCAGGCGTCCGGCCTCGTAGCGGATGGTCAGCTGCCCGCCCGCGGCGTCCACCGTCACGCCCGATATGCCAGGCAGGGCGCCGAGGCATTTCTCGGCCAGGGGCAGCATGGGGACGAAATCCGGCGGCAGGGTCTTCAGCGCGCCAAGCCGGATCGAGACGCAGCCGTCCCCGCTCACGGTGTTCTTCGGGTCCAGGAGCTTTCTGATCAGCGCTTTCTCAAGAAAATTCATTTCATTGCCTCCCCGCTGAAGAGCCGCACGTTGACTCCGTTGACGGTCACGTCCTCATCGGCGCGGATCATGATATAACTGTGCCCGTCGATCACCCGGGTCTCCACCAGGTCCGCCCGGTCGGGCAGCACGCGGATGGACACGGACGGGGTCTTGACGGTGAACTGCCTCGTGGGGGCCACGTTGGCGCCGCACAGCACCGTGCCCTCGCCCAGGTTGGCGTCGTACTGCTTTGCGAAGCTCTCGGCCTTCTCATCGCTCACGCCGCTGCTTTTGAGGGCGTCCTGCACGTCCTCGGAGGAAAACAGGAGATTGTCGCTGTTTTTGTCCCGCTTGAATTCCTCCTGCCGGGCGAGCACCATGTCCTGCACGCTCTGGACCGCTTCCAGGGTGCATTCCTCCTGCAGGGTGCTCTCCAGGATCAGGGAGAAGATCTCCCGCTGGTTGTCGGCGCACATCTGGGGCGCCACGCCGAACAGGCCGTCCACGAAGCCCTCATTGTCGGAGGAGGTGTCCTTGGTGTACATCAGGGCGCCGTAGATATTGCTGCTCCTGTCGTCAAAGGCCGGGTACATGAACCCCAGCTGGGGCGCGCCCACCAGACGGTCCTCCGGCTGGGCGTGGAAATTCGAGTCCGCCGGGTCATAGCGCAGCTGGGGCTTTAAGGGCTGCACCGGGCAGACCGCGCAGAGCATGTAGCGGAACACCTCCGACGCGGCGGCGTAGTCATTGCGGCCGTCGCCGCTTTTTCTGGGCACGTCGTAGCCGTCGAACAGCAGGAGGATCACGTAGTTCTCCTCGAAATGGACGGCGGAGATGATCTTGTCATACAGCTGCCTGACCGCGTCCTCATTGGTCAGGCTGCTGCTCCTGAGTTCCGCCAGCAGGCGCTGCTGCGGGCTGACGGCGACCTCGCCGGCCGGGAAATCCATGTTCAGCAGGTTCTGGCCGATCTCGCCGGACAGCACCCGGCGGAACACGGCGTAGTACCTGTCCTCGTCCTCCTGGCTCATGGTGTGGAGGGAGCGGTCGAAAGTGGTGATGACGGTGCCGTCCTTGCCCACGTAGCAGCCCTTGATGGCGGTGACGGTGTTTTTGTCATGGCTGAGGCGGCGCTTGATCTCCGAGATCTCTTTCTTGTTCATTTTTCCTCCTGTATATCGGTGACGGTCAGGTCGTGACCGCTGACGGTGAAACGGATATTGAAGCCCGCGAAGCGCATCCCATATTCCCCGGGAGCGTCCTTGTAACCCGGCCGCGGATCGCCCCGGAGCACTTCCAGGAGGGTGTCCCGCCTGTCGGGCGGGATCCGGGCCATGATCTGGTCCGGACAGGTGACCGAAAGGGGCTCGGTGCGGGTATCGGGGATAAAGCCGCTGCGGGCGTCCGGGTAGGCGTCCGTATAGGGCAGATAGGGCTTGATATCATATACGGCGGTGCCGTTCTTCATGTCCAGGCCGGATACGTTCAATACGGGCCGGCCCGCGCTGTCCGTGGTCACGGCGTCCAGCTTCACGCAGGTCAGGCCCAGCCCGTTCGGGCGGAAGGGGGACCGGGTGGCGAAGACGCCCACGCGGGTATTGCCGCCCAGCTTCGGCGGGCGCACCGTGGCGTGGAAAGCCCTGTCCTCCGGCCCATCGAACCCCCAGATCAGCCAGAGCCTGTCAAAGCCCTCCAGGCCTTTGACGGCGGAGGGCTGGGCGAAGTCCTTTTCGAACACCACCCGGCCGCGGATGCTGCCGGCTGCGGCGCTCTGGCGGGGAAGGCCGAATTTATCCGGAAAATCGTTTTCGATATGGGCGATGGGCACGATTTTCATCCCAGGCGCTCCTTCAGTTCGTCCAGCATCCGGCGGATCCGCAGGGCGCACTGGCGGTAGTCGTCCAGATCGCCGCCGTAGGGATCGGGGATATCGCCCATGAGCAGGATCCTGTCTTTCGCCTCCGGATACCGGGCCGCGATGATACTGCCGTGGGCCTCGGTCAGGGGCACGATCAGGTCCGCCCGGCCGATCACCTCGGGGGAGAGCCTTTGGGCCCGGTGCCCGGTCACGTCGATGCCCTGCTCGGCCATCACGTCCACCGTGTTCCAGGACGCGGGCGCCATCGGGGCGGCCCGGAGCCCGGCGGAGAAAGCGTCCCCGCCCATACGGCGCCACATGGCTTCCGCCATGGCGGAGCGGCAGGTGTTCCCGGTGCACACAAAGAGGATCTTCATCTTTGGATCAGGCCTTCTGGGCCTTGGCGCGGCTCATGTTCTTCATGCGCTGTTCATGGCTGAGCACACGCTTGCGCATCCTGAGAGACTTGGGGGTGATCTCCAGCAGCTCGTCGTCGTCGATGAACTCCAGGCACTCCTCCAGGGTCAGGGGATGGACGGATACCAGGCGCAGGCTGTCCTCGGACGCGGAGGCGTTGCGCATGTTGGTGACGTGCTTGGCCTTGCACACGTTGACCACGATGTCGCCGGGCCGGCTGGATTCCCCGCAGATCATGCCCGCGTAGACGGGCACCTGGCTGGAGATGAACAGCGTGCCCCGCTCCTGAGCGTAGAACAGGGCGTACTGGGTGGTCTCGCCGGTCTCATAGCACACCAGGGCGCCCACGTTGCGGTGGGGGATATCGCCCTTGAATTCCTCGTAGTGATCGTACACGGCGCTCATCACGCCCTCGCCCCGGGTATCGGTCATGAACTCGCTCCGGTATCCGAACAGGCCCCGGCTGGGCACCATGAACTCCAGACGGACCCGGTCGCCGCCCGCCATGCCCGTCAGATTGCCCCGGCGGCGGCCGATCTTCTCGATCACGGCTCCGGCGTAAGCCTGGGGCACGTCCGCCACCATCAGCTCCACCGGCTCCATCACCTTGCCGTCCTCTTCCTTATAGATCACCATGGGCTTGGACACCTGGAACTCATAGCCCTCACGGCGCATGTTCTCGATCAGGATGGACAGATGCAGTTCACCGCGGCCGCACACCTCGAAGCTGTCCGGCGTAGCGCCGTCGCTCACCCGCAGGCTCACGTCGGTCTCGATCTCCCGGTACAGCCTCGCCCTCAAATGCCTGGAGGTGACATACTGCCCCTCCTTGCCGGCGAAGGGGGAATCGTTCACGGAGAAGGTCATGCTCACCGTCGGCTCCGTGATGGCCACGAAGGGGAGGGGATCCGGCTTCTCCGGCGCGCACACGGTGTCGCCGATCTCGATGTCCGGCAGGCCCGTCAGGGCCACGATGTCGCCCATGGACACCTCTTCGGCGTTCACCCGCTTGAGGCCCTCATACAGCGAGAGGCCCGTCAGCCGCCAGGGCGGGGTCACCTGATCGCTCAGGGCGTTGCAGCGCACCACCATCATGCCTTCGGTGAGCACGCCGCGGGAGATCCTCCCGATGCCGATGCGGCCCACGTAATCGTTGTAGTCGATGGTGGAGATCAGCACCTGGGCGGGGCCTTCGGCGTCGCCCTCGGGAGCGGGGATGTATTTGAGGATCGCCTCGAACAGGGGCTGCATGTTCTGCCCCGGCTCGTTGGGATCCAGGGTGGCGGTGCCCCTGCGGGCGGAGGCGTATACGATGGGGCGGTCCAGGGTCTCCGGATCGGCGTCCAGGTCGATCAGAAGATCCACGATCTCGTCCACCACTTCCTCGCACCGGGCGTCGGGGCGGTCCACCTTGTTGATCACGATGATCACGGGCAGCTTCAGGCTCAGGGCTTTCTGGAGCACGAAGCGGGTCTGGGGCATGGGGCCCTCGAAGGAGTCCACCAGCAGCAGCACGCCGTCCACCATCTTGAGCACCCGCTCCACCTCGCCGCCGAAATCGGCGTGGCCGGGAGTGTCCACGATGTTGATCTTGGTGCCGTTGTAGTGCACCGACGTGTTCTTGGCAAGGATCGTGATCCCTCTTTCACGCTCGATGGCGTTGGAGTCCATCACCCGGTCCTCCACCTGCTGGTTCTGCCGGAATACGCCGCTCTGGCGCAGCAGCTGGTCCACCAGCGTGGTCTTGCCGTGATCCACGTGGGCGATGATGGCGATATTGCGAATGTCCTCCCGAACCATAAACCAAACAACCTCCGTACAAATAAACTGGAAACAGGTCCAACACTTTATTTTAAACCCTGCGGGAGATTAAGTCAAATGATTTGAGCGTCTTCGCGCCGCGCGGATAAAAACGGTTGACACTTCGCGGGGCGAAAGCTACAATAGTGCCGAAAAAGGCTGACTAAAGACTGACTGGAGCGACACATATGTCAAAGATCCTTCTTGAGATATGCTGCGGTTCCGCGGAGGACGCCATCGTCGCCGCGCGCAGCGGAGCCGACCGGGTGGAATTGAACAGCAACCTGTTCCAGGGGGGCCTCACCCCTTCCATCGGCTCACTGCTGACCGTGAAAGAGCATGCCGACATCCCGGTGATGGCCATGGTGCGGCCCCGGGCCGGCGGCTTTTGCTACACGGATATCGAAACGGAGACCGCCCGGGCGGACGCGAAGGCCCTTTTGAAGGCCGGGGCGGACGGCCTGGTCTTCGGTTTCCTGCATCCGGACGGCACCGTGGATGAGGAACGTACCCGCGCCTTCGTGGATCTGGCGGAGGGGAAGCCCTGCGTGTTCCACCGGGCGATCGATGTCGTCCCGGACTGGAAACGGGCTCTGGACACCCTGATCCGCCTGGGGGTCACCCGGGTGCTGACCAGCGGGCAGGAGAGCGACGTGTTTTTCGCGCTGGACACCATCGCGGAGATGATCCGCTTCGCGGGGGACGCCATCCAGATCCTTCCCGGCGCCGGGATCACGCTGAAAAACGTGTCCCGCGTGGTGGCTCAGACGGGGTGCACCCAGGTGCACCTGGCCCGGCACCGGGCGTATCCGGACACGTCCGTCGCCAACAACCGCAGCATTTATTACGGGGGCGCGCTGTATCCCCCCGAGGACAGCTTTGAGATCACGGACGGGGAGTATGTTTCCGCCGTCCGGGCCCGGATCTGAGGGAGGCGGCCTATGCGCGCGGTGATCGGGACCTGGAAAATGAGCCTGGACGGCATACGGGAAGCCTCGGGCCTTTTGAGCGCGGGCGGCCGCGCCGGCGACGCGGTGGAACGGGCCATCGTCCGGGTGGAGGATGAGCCTTCCTACACCTCCGTGGGCTTCGGCGGTCTGCCGGACCGGGACGGGCATGTGCTGACCGACGCCGCGTTCATGGACGGGCAGTGCCTGCGCCTGGGCGCGGTGATGAGCGTGGAAAACGTGGCCAACCCCATCCGTCTGGCCCGGATGCTCTGCGGGCGGGAGACCAACTGCGTCCTGGCCGGCCGGGGCGCGGAGCAGGCGGCGGTCGCCTTCGGCCTGCCCATGCGGGACATGCGCACGCAAGCCTCCATGAAAAGATGGCAGGCCGAGCGGGCCGGGATGCCGGAACATCTGACCGCCTATACCGGGCACGACACGGTGTGCGTCCTGGCGCTGGACGATCACGGCGGCATGGCGGCCGG
>CADCQZ010000052.1 GCA_902803675.1 uncultured Eubacteriales bacterium | reverse complement strand
TGACCGCGAAGCGGTTGGTAATGACCTTGAAGTGGTTCATCTGGTGGGTGATGTACGCCTGCTCGGTCTCCGCCTTGGTGGGCTTCACGCTGCTCAGGTACTGCACCATCACGAACGCGGTCCTGTTATTGAAGCTGATGGCCACCCAGTCGGAAGAAGAGGCCGCTGTGCCGATCACCTTCACCGCTTTGCCGTAATTGATCTGGCCGATGCAGTTCGTCTTGGTGATGACGGGAGCCGTGCGCACGTTCAGGGGGCCGCCGTTCTGGGTCTTCACGTACATGGTGACGGGAGACGAGTACTTCCTTACATTGGTGTTTTCAGCCATTGCCGCCGGGATCATGATGCCGACCAGACCCATTATTACCAGTGCCAGAGCGATGATCTTTTTCAACATTGTTTTTTCCTCCCCTTTATGATCGTTTCGATCCAACTTACTTTCTTTCTGTCACCTTTTTCCCGGTGACAGTCACAGGATATCACAGGCACCGTCACACATCTGTCACACGAAAAAAACCGCGCGGTCCTGCGCGGCTTTTTGCATGACGGACTGTCAGCAAACCCCCGGGGGCGTTTTTTGTTCCCGGGTCAAGGATATCCCGGAAGGAAAACACCTTTCAATTAAAAAGACAAAACGCAGCCCCTTTGCGGGACTGCGCTTCTGCCTGTCGGCAAAACTGTTTCCGGCCCGGGAAGGCTTTGGCACGGCGCTCCCTTCGCCTGTCGGCGTCCGAGCTGTTCAGCTCTTCCTGATCAGCCCAGGCACCAGGCTGAGGAAATAGCACACGGCCGCCACGGCCACCACCGCGGCGCCCACGCCGGTATCCATGTGATAGGCCAGGATCAGGCCGCCCACACCGGAGAAAAGGCCGATCAGCACCGTATACAGGGCATGCTGCCGGGCGCTGCGCGCGAGGTTCCTTCCCGCGGCGGCGGGCAGGATCAGCAGCGCGTTGATCAGAAGCACGCCCACCCAGCGGATGGACAGCATGACCGCCACCGCCACCATGCACACGAAGGCGTATTCCACCGCCCTCGCGGGGATGCCCCGGCTGCGGGCCAGGGGCATGCTCACGGCGGTCAAAAGCAGCCGGTTGTAGATCACGCCCCACAGCGTCAGGCCGATGATCAGGGCCAGGAGCAGATGGATCAGATCCCGCGGAGTGATGGCCAGCACGTCGCCCACCAGCAGGGCGTTGTATTTGGAGAACCCGCCGCTGCGGGACAGTATCATCAGCCCCAGGGCGATGCCCGCGGAGGAGAACACGGAGATCGTGGTATCCGCCCCGGTCTTTCCCTTCTGGTTGATGCGGCTGATGAGCAGCGCCCACAGGATGCCGAACACGAGCAGGCTCACCGTCTCGTTCCGGATGCCCAGGAGCAGCCCCAGGCCCACTCCCGCCAGGGCACTGTGGCCCAGGGCGTCGGAGAAGAACGCCATCTTCTTGTTGACCGCCATGGTGCCCAGGAGCCCCAAAAGGGGCGTGAGCATCAGCAGCGCCAGAAGGGCGTTCTTCATGAAGCCGTATTTGAACATCTGAAAGGGCAGGAGCACGTCCATGACCCGGTACAGTCCGTCCATCGTTCCTCTTTATCGCTCGCTCATCCCCGCTTGAGGGGGAAGGCTTTGTCAAAGGCCTCGGAGGCGAACACTTCCTCGGCGGTGCCGGTCTCCAGGATCGTTTTGTCCAGCAGGATCACGTCGTCCGCGAAGCGGGCCACCAGATCCCAGTCATGGCTCACCAGGAGCACGGCCATGTGGTATTTGGCCTTCACGCCCTGGACCGTGTCCAGGAACATCTTAAGGCCGTTCTGATCCACGCCGCTGACAGGCTCGTCCAGGATGAGCAATTGAGGGATGGGATCCAGGGCCAGCGCCAGCAGCACCCTCTGGAGCTCCCCGCCGGACAGGGCGCCCAGGCGGCGGTCCATCAGGTCGCCCGCGTGCACGCTGCGCAGGTTTTTGAGCACGGTCTCCCGGGTCTTCTTCCCCACGCCCAGCCACACCGGGCGGCGGGAGAGGGACGCGGCCATGAAATCGCACACGCTGGCGGGCATCTGCCGGTCGTAGTCCAGGGTCTGGGGCACATAACCCACCCGCACGCCGCCGATCACCTTGCCGTCCGCGTCCACATGGCGCACCTTGCCCTGATAGGGCACCTGCCCCAGCAGGGCCTTGATCAGGGTGGTCTTGCCGGCGCCGTTGGGGCCGATCAGGGCCGTCACCTCGCCGCAGTGCAGGTGGGCCGACACGTCCGTCAGCAGGGTGTCGCCCTCCAGGATCACCGACAGGTGCTCCATCTCCACCCGGCACAGCCCGCAGGCGCTGTCCTCGTGGCGGTGCGTATTACTCATCGTCGTCCGTCATCTCCGGCGGGTCCATGTCGGCCGGCTCGGCGGTGCTCTTGGTCACGTAGATCTCGCGGATCTTTTTGTCGATCTCATCCGCCAC
>CADCQZ010000051.1 GCA_902803675.1 uncultured Eubacteriales bacterium | reverse complement strand
CGCTATCCAGGCCAAGTGGTGCCTGGAGCAGGGCTACAAGAACGTGGCCGTGCTCTACCGCGCTGACAACTCCTACAGCTACTCCCTGTACTATGCCTTCACCGCCTATATGAAGGCCAACGGCGGCACGATCGCCGCGGCCCAGAACTTCGTGGCCGGCGATACCGACTTCAGCACCCAGATCATGAAGATGCTCGAGGTCAATCCCGACGTGCTGTTCTGCCCGAACTACACCGGTGAGCTCGGCGGCATGATCGAGCAGATCCGTTCCTACGGCTGGGAAGGCCAGATCGTGTGCGGCCTGGACGCCGCGCCCGTGCTCAACGAGCAGGTGGCTCCGGACATCATCAAGGGCTGCGTTTTCGTCTCCAATATCGACCTGGAGAGCGAAAAGATCAACGGTATCTGGGATGAGTACGCCGCCTGGTCCGGATACACCGGCGCTACCAACCTGATGAAGTTCTGCCTGGGCTATGACATGGCGAACGTGCTGATGACCAGCATCTCCAAGGGCGGCGCCACCACACAGGGCGTCCACGACCAGCTGGCGGCCCTCAAGGACTACGAAGGCCTGACCGGTATCATCTCCCTGGGCGAGAACACCCACCAGCCCTATGGCCTGGCCATGAACATCTATGAGTACACCGGCGAGGGCACGCCCTCCGGGTACAAGCTGCTGGTCGGCTATTCCGCCGAGACCGTGGACTACACCCTCGAAGAGTTCTCCTACTGATCGAAGAGACCTGTTCTGACGTTTTCGGGGCTGCCATCCTTTGGTGGCAGCCCCTTATCTGAACCACCAATCTTCCCGGGAGGCATCCATCATGGCGTTCACAGCTTTTGTGCAGACTCTGTTCAACGGCCTTGCCATCGGCGGCTCCTATTCCCTGATCGCTGTCGGGTTCTGCCTGGTCTACTCCATCATGAAGTTCACCAATTTCGCCCACGGCTCCATGATCAGCGCGGCCGCCTTCGTCAGCTACTGGCTCTGCAACAGATTTGGACTCGGGCTTTGGGGAAGCCTTTTCGCCGCCATCCTGGCCGGCGCGCTCATCGGATCGATCACCGAGTTCCTGGCTTTCCGGCGGATCGCCAAAAAAAGCGCGTCCAATTTCTACTTTTTCGTTTCTTCTCTCACATGGGGCACCCTGGTGGAACAGCTGGTCAACAACGGCGTGGGCATCCGCGCCCTGGCGTTCCCGAAATTCTATTCATCCCTCGCGGTCAAAATCACGATCTTCGGCACCAGCTACACGATCATGACCAATTACCTCTATATGTTCGGTTCTGCCGTGGTAGTGCTGGGGCTGCTTTTCGTGTTCCTGTATAAAACCAAGCACGGCCGGGCGATCCGCGCCACTTCCTTTGACCGGGACACCGCCAATCTGATGGGCATCAACGTGTCCATGACCATCCAGATCGTGTTTATCCTGGCGGGCATCATGGCCGGTGTCGGCGGCGTGTTCCTCGGCGTGAAAAACAAGATATACGCCCAGCTGGGCAGCGACGTGGTCACCAAGGGCTTCATCTCCTCGGTGGTCGGCGGCCTGGGGAGCGTCTACGGCGCGGTGATCGGCGCCTTCGCCCTGGGCGTGGTGGAACAGTTCCTGGTATATTTCGTCGGGTCCAACATGGCGCGCGTGGTGATCTTTGTGCTGATGCTGGTATTCCTTTTGATCCGCCCGCAGGGCATCTCCGGCGTGGTGGTCAAGGACAAGGCCTGACGGAAGGGGGCGATATAAATGAGTACATATGTGGAATCCGTGCTGACATTCACATCCATCACCTGCATCACCGTGTGCGGGCTGTTCATCCTCACGGGACTGACGGGCATGTTCTCCCTGGGCCAGGCCTCCTTCATGGCGCTGGGCGCCTATGCCGCGGCCGTGCTGGGCAAAATGTATTCCTGGCCCTTCATCCCCTGCCTGATCGTGGGCATCGTGCTGGCGGTCGCCATGGGCTTTATATGCGGCTATCCCATCATGCGCCTGAGAAAGGAGTACCTGGCACTGGTCACTCTCTGCTACGGTGAAGCGGTCATCGCGCTGCTGAACCAGTCCAACGTGACAGGCGGCGCCCTGGGCATGTCCGATATCCCCAAGCATACCACCCTGATCGTGGCGGCGGTCTTCCTGGTGTTCGGTATCTTTTTCGCCTGGAATTTCAGGCACTCCAAATTCGGGCGCATGGCCGTGGCCGTCAAATCCGACGAACTGGCCAGCAAATCCATGGGGATCAACATGGCGGCGGTCAAGATGCGTTCATTCCTGTGCGCGGCGGGCCTGGCGGGCCTGGCGGGCGGGCTGTACGCCTTCTACCTGCAGTATGTGGACCCCTCCCTGTTCGGATGGCGCAAATCCGGCGAATGGGTCGCGTGGGTATTCTTCGGCGGCGTCAACAGCCTGACCGGCTCCATCGTAGCCACCTTCGGCCTGAACGCCCTGAGCCAGTTCTTCTCACGGTTCGCGGATTACCAGGTGCTGATCTACAGCGCCATGGTGCTCCTGGTGCTGAACTTCAAGCCCAACGGCCTGTTCGGCTACTGGGAGCTTTCCGACCTGTTCACGACCCGCGACAAGCGCATGAAGCGCCTGCTTAAGGAAGCGGAAGCCAGGGAAGGAGCACTGAAGCCATGAGCCGACTTGAATTGAAGCATGTATACCTGAGCTTTGGCGGCGTCAAAGCCGTGCAGGACTTTTCCTTGACCGCGGAAGAAGGCCAGATCATCGGGATCATCGGCCCCAACGGCGCGGGCAAGACCACCATTTTCAACGTGATCTCCGGCGTGTACACGGCCGACAGCGGCCAGATCTTCCTGGACGGCGAGGAGATCACCCGCCTGGCGCAGCACAAGATCGCACTCAAAGGCATTTCCCGCACGTTCCAGAACATCCGCCTTTTCCACGGCCTCAACTGCCTGGAGAACGTGCAGACCACCCTGGATTCCTCCTCCGATTATAATCTTCTGGACGCCATCCTGCTCACCCCCCGCCGCTGGCGGGAGGAAAGGCGCACCCGGCAAAGGGCCTTGAGCGAGCTGAAATGGATCGGCCTTGGCGATTACGCGCTGGAAAATCCCGAGAACCTGGCCTACGGCCTGCAGCGCAAGCTGGAGATCGCCCGCGCCCTGGCCGCCGACCCGAAGGTGCTCCTCCTGGACGAGCCCGCCGCGGGCCTCAATCCCCGGGAGGTGCAGGAGCTGATGGGGCTGATCAAACGCATCCGCGACGAGCGCCGGATGACCATCCTGCTCATCGAGCACCGGCTCGAACTGGTCATGAACGTATCCGAGACCATCTATGTGCAGGACTTCGGCGAGACCATCGCCGTGGGCACACCGGCGGAAGTTCAGAAAAACCCGGATGTCATCAAGGCGTATCTGGGCGAGGAGGAATGAAGCGATGATGCTCGAGATCAAGAACCTGTCCGTCAATTACGGGCATATCCAGGCGCTGCAGGGCGCCGCTCTTTCGGCGGAGGAAGGCAGCATCGTTTCCATCATCGGAGCCAACGGCGCGGGCAAATCCACCCTTCTGCGCACCATATCCGGCCTGACCGACCCCAAGGCCGGGAGCTCGATCCGCTTCTGCGACAGGGAGATCGTCAGGATGGCGCCCCACAGGATCGTGCGCGCCGGCATCGTGCACGTGCCGGAGGGCCGGAAGGTGTTCGCCGGCCTGTCCGTGATCGACAATCTGAAGATCGGCGGCTTCCTGTACAAGGGCGCGGAGCTGCAGAAGACCCTGGACAAGGTGCTGGAGATGTTCCCCATCCTGGCGGAAAGAAAGGACCAGTTCGCGGGCACTCTCTCCGGCGGCGAACAGCAGATGCTGGCCATCGGCAGAGGCCTGATGGCCCAGCCGAAGATGCTGCTCCTGGACGAGCCGTCACTGGGCCTGGCCCCCATCGTGATCAATACCGTATTCAGGATGATCAACGAGATCCGGGATTCCGGCGTGACCATCCTGCTGGTGGAACAGAACGCCCGCAAGGCCCTTCAGATCTGCGACAGGGCCTTCGTGCTGGAAAACGGTGTCATCCGGAAGGACGGCACCGGCAGGGAACTGCTGAACGATCCGGACGTCATATCCGCGTTCCTGGGAGAATCGATCTGATGAGAGGCAGAGAGAACGCCGCGCGCGCCGCGGCCGTGTATTCCTACGCTGCCATGGCTTTATTGGGCGCGGTGATCACGATCGTCAATTCCACCCAGGGACGTCTGTCGGAGCATTACGGCGTGCCCGCGAACCGGATCACGCTGCTGATCAGCTGCATCGGCGTGGGCCGTCTGCTGATCCAGGTGGTTTGCGGCGCCCTGTCCGACCGCTTCGGCCGCAAAACGATCGTCCTGGCCGGTTTTTCCGGCATGGCGGTCTTTTTCGCGGCCATGCCCTTTGTGACCACGCTCACCGGCGGCATGCTCATGTGCGTGTTCTGCGGGATCTCCTACGGCATGGTCAACACCACGATGCTGGCGCTGATCTTCGACTGCTACGCGCCCACGGGCAAAACGGACGCGGCCCAGGTGCGGGTGCAGACGGTCTATGCCGTCGGCGCGATCCTGGTGCCCCTGGGCTCCAGTGTGCTTTTAGCCAACGGGCTGCCCTGGCAGACCCTGTACTGGACCTGCGCCTGCGTTTCTCTTGCCATGATCCTCGTCAAGTTTTTCGTTTCCTTCCCTCCCCTGGCGGTACGCACGGTCCGGGAGAACGGCTATACCGGGGAACCGAAAATGAAAAGAGAGGGGCTGCTCCTCCTGCTGGCGACGTTCTGCCTGTACGGGGCGCACACCATGGGGCTGACCTGGATCTCCGTCCTGGCTCAGGAGAACACATCCATGGCCCCGGCGGAAGCCGTATTCGTCCTGAGCATCCTCAATATCGGCGCGCTCGTGGGATCTCTCCTGATCACGCGCCTTCTCCGTCGGCTTTCAAATCTCCGGCTGCTGCTCATCGCGCCCGCCGCGGGCGTCATCTGCTACGGCGTATGCGTCCTCACGCGCCAGGCGGGCCTGTTCCGTCTTTTTGCCCTGGCCGCCGGCATGTGCACAGGTTCACTGTTCAACCTTCTGGTGGGTGTGGCGGGGCACATGTTCCCGAAGATCTCCGGCACGGTCTCCGGCATGATGTCCACCTCCAGCGCCGCGGCTTCCCTGGTGATCCCGGCGCTGACGGGCTGGCTGGCGGACATCTCCGATGTGAAAATCATGTTTTCAACGGTGTTCATCCTCTTGGCCGGGGGCATTTTCGTCGTTCTCGCGCTCACATCCCGTGACAGAAAGCTGCGCGGCACCGCGCCGTGATACATCGATCGACAGGAGGAATTCATATGATCCGCATCGGCATGGTCGGTTCCGGGTTTGCCGCCCGCCTGCACATGGACTCATACCGTCAGCTGGGCATGAGCGATGTTTGCGTGACGGCAGTATGCTCAAAAGACGATACGCTCCCGGACTTCGCGAAGGCCTGGGGCATCCCCAGGGTCTACGGTGATCTGGAGAGCCTCCTCAAGGACCCGGAGATCGACCTGATAGACATCATCACGCCCCCCGCGCTCCACAAAGACATGATCGTGAGCGCCATGCGCGCGGGCAAACACGTGATCTGCGAAAAGCCGCTCACCGGCTTCTTCGAGCCGGCTGTGGACGCGGACGGGAAACCGGTTTCCCGGGCCCTGATGTTCAGGAAGGCGTCGGATGCTCTTTCAGCCATCCGCGAAGCCATGGAAGATACCGGAAAACACCTGTATTACGCGGAGAACTACGTCTACGCGCCCTCCGTGCAGAAATGCGCGGAGTTTCTGCGCCGGCGCCGGGACAAGATCCTGCTGATCAAGGGTGAGGAGTCCCACAGCGGGTCCCACGCCGCCCACGCGCCGTACTGGAAGCTGAACGGAGGCGGCGCCCTGATCCGTCAGGGCTGCCATCCCCTGTCCGCGGCCCTGTACCTCAAGCGGGTGGAAGCCGCGGCCCGGGGAGAAGAGATCCGGCCTGTATCCGTGACCGCCGTCACCGGCAGCCTCAGCGCCATGCTCAAAGGCGACGAACATCGCTACATCGCGGCCCGGCCCGTGGACGTGGAGGATTTCGCGGACGTGATCGTGACCTTTTCTGACGGCTCGGTGGCGCAGATCCTGGCCAGCGACAATACGGTGGGCGGCACCAGGAACAATATGGAAGTGTTCACCGGTTCCAGCAATTATCAGTGTCATATCGCTCCGAACGACGCCATGCTGGTCTATCATGAGAACGATGACGGCCTTAAGGACGTGTATATGACCGAAAAGCTCGGCCACAGGGCCGGGTGGCAGTCCGTCTTCCTGGAGGAAACGGTCATGCGGGGCTACCTGGGCGAGCTGAAGGATCATCTGCTCTGCATGAAGACCGGAGAAGAGCCGCAATCCGGTTTTCCTCTGGCCTGTGACACCATCCGGATCATTTACGCGGCGTATCAGTCGGCCCAGGAGGGACGGGCCGTATCACTGTAGCATCATCACAGGAGGATATCGGCAATGAACAAAACAGCGATCGTGACCGGCGGCAGCCGCGGCATCGGCCAGGCCATCGCCGAAAGGCTTCTGAAACTGGGCTATACCGTCTGCATCCTGGACGTGAACGACCCGGAACAGGTCAAGGACCATATCCGGGCCATGGAGGCGCTGGGCGAGGTCTTCTATTTCAGGGGCAGTACCACTTCCCCCGAAGACCGGGAGACTTTCGTCCGTGAGGTGGTGCGCCGGTACGGCCGGATCGACGTGCTGGTCAACAACGCCGGCGTCGCTCCGAAGGTCCGGCAGGACCTGCTGTCCGCCACGGAGGAGTCCTTCGACTTTGTGGTCGGGGTCAACGTGAAGGGCACCATGTTCATGACACAGGCCGTGGTGAACCAGATGCTCACTCAGCCGGTGCGCGAGGACGGCATGCGGGCCGTCATCGTCAACATCTCCAGCTTTTCGCAGTTCGTATCCTCCCCGAACCGGCCGGAATACTGCATCAGCAAGGCGGGCGTGAGCATGCTCACGCGCCTGTTCGCGGACAGGCTGGCCTCGGAAAGCATCTATGTGTACGAGGTGCAGCCGGGCGTCATCCGCACGGACATGACCGCCAAGGTAAAGGACAAGTATGACCGCCTGCTCCAGGGAACGGAATTCCCGATCCACCGCTGGGGCACCCCGGAGGACGTGGCCAACGTGGTGGCGCTGTTCACGGACGGGCAGATGACCTACACCACCGGACAGGTGATCCACGTGGACGGCGGATACATGAATATCCGCACTCTCTGAGACAAGGAGCGCTTCCATGGAAAGGACTGTCACGCACCTCAACGGAGCACAGATCCCGGTCAGCATCTATGACGTGCTGGTGGTGGGCACCGGCTGCGCGGGTTATAACGCGGCCGACCGGTTGTATGAGTTCGGCGTCAGGGACATCGCCATCGTCACCGACGACCGTGTCGCCGGCACATCACGAAACACGGGATCCGATAAACAGACCTATTACAAACTGACGCTCTCGGGAGATACTCCGGACAGCGTCCGCGACATGGCGGAGACCTATTTCGCCGGCCAGTGCATGGACGGTGAGCATGCCCTGTGCGAGGCGGCCCTGTCAGCGGGCTGCTTCCTGAGGCTGTGCGGCCTGGGCGTGCCCTTTCCCCGTGATCGGTACGGCCAGTACGTGGGCTATAAAACGGATCATGATCCCCGCACCCGCGCCACCTCCGTGGGCCCCCTCACCAGCAAAAGGATGACCGAGGCCCTGGAGAGCTCCGTCCTTTCCAAGGGCATCCCCATCCTGGACCGGCACATGGTGATCGCCATCCTGAAGGACCGCAGCGGGAGCGCGGCCGCTCTCCTGTGCCTCAAAACGGACACGGGCACGTACGAAATGCTCATGGCCGGGCAGATCGTCTACTGCACCGGCGGGCCCGCGGGCATTTACATGGACAGCAGCTATCCCGCTCTGCAGCACGGCATGAGCGGTGCCGCCTTTGAGGCGGGCGCCATGGGGAAAAACCTGACGGAATGGCAGTACGGCCTGGCCTCCGTCGCGCCGCGGTGGAACGTCAGCGGGACCTATATGCAGGTACTGCCCCGCTTCATCTCCACGGATCCGGAAGGCGGCGACGAGCGCGAGTTCCTTCCGGACTATATCGGGGATCCCTCCCGGATCCTCAGCCTGGTATTCCTCAAGGGGTATCAGTGGCCGTTTGACGTGCGCAAGGCCCTGGACGGATCCTCTCTGATCGATCTGGTGGTCTACACCGAGAGCAAAGTCAAGGGCCGCCGGATCTTCCTGGATTTCCGCAAAAACCCGCTGGGGGACGCTTTCTCCTTCGATCTGCTGAATCAGGAAGCTCACGACTATCTTGAAAAGACCGGCGCCCTCTTTGGGAGGCCCATCGACCGCCTGAACCACATGAACGCGCCGGCCGTGGATTTCTACCGCGGCAGGGGCGTGGACCTGGAACATGAGATGCTGGAGATCGCCCTGTGCGCCCAGCACAACAACGGCGGATTGAGCATCGATGCCTGGTGGCAGAGCAGCGTGCCCCATCTGTTCGTATGCGGCGAAGCCGCCGGCAGCCATGGGGTGTACCGCCCCGGGGGCAGCGCTCTCAACGCCGGGCAGGTAGGATCCGAACGCGCGGCCATGTACATCGCGCGCCATCCCGCACCCCGGAGAAGACCGGAGGACCTGCCGGAGGAAGAGGCCGCCCGGGCGGCAAGGCTGATCGCCCTGCCGGATAAACTGATGGGCAGCCGCAGCGACCTTGGCGAAGCTCTCGGCCATGTGATGGCCGAAATGTCCAGGGCCGGCGGCGCCGTGCGGGATGAAGAGGCGATCAAAACGCTGTACGCTTTCGTCCGGGAGCGTTTTGACCATCTGGAGAGCGAGATCACCATCGCTTCCCCCGCGGAAAAGGAAAAGCTGTATCTGTACAGGGATGTGCTCGTGACCCAGCAGATGGTTCTTTTCGCCATGATGGACTACTGCGCTCACGGCGGCGGCAGCCGGGGCTCCTCCCTGTACACCGATCCCAAAGGTGAAAAAGGCCTTGACAGCCTGCCGGACACCTGCCGGATGACACTGGATAACGGCCGTCTCGCCGGCGTGGTGCAGGAGACCGCCTGGACCGCGGAGGGACCGGAGGCCATCTGGCGCGGCGTCCACCCCATCCCCCAAACGGATGACACCTTCGAAAACGTATGGCGCGAATGGCGCGAGAACGGCGCCGGTCAAAGGAGTTGATCACCATGCTTCACATCACTCACGCCGAGACGAATTTCAAGAGGGAACCGCTCCTGCACCCATTCGGCTTCAAGGGCGGCGCGCTGACGGAGATCTGGCAGTGCGCCTGCACCCTGACGGACGAAACCGGCTTAAAGGGCACCGGCATCGGGTGCCAGAACGTGCTGTGGTCCGACGCGCGGGTGTTTTCCTCCGGTTCCCCCGCCGCCGGTGCCGGCATGATGTACGCGATCACGGACTATGCCGCGCGTTTGCTCACGGGCCGCAGCTTCCGCGATCCCTTCGAGGCCCTGGACGCGATCCTGCCCGAATGTCTCCGTTACGGCAGGGAGGTCACCCGCAGGGCGGACCTGAGGACCACCTTCGTGCTCAACGCCCTGGTGCCCGTGGACATGGCGCTCTGGCAGGTGTACGAGCGGCAGATGGGACATCGGGGATTTGACGCGGTCACGCCCGACCCCGTGCGCCCCTATCTGGCCGGACGGTATGAACGGCTGCAGATCATCCCCCTCATCTCCTACGGTGTGTCCGCCGCCGAGGCGAAAGCCATGGCCGAGGAGGGGTACTTTTTCCTGAAGATCAAGCTGGGGTCCGACCCGGAGCGTGACGGGGACCAGGACAAGATGCTTTCCTGGGATATGAACCGGATCCGGGAGATCCATGAAGCGGTGAAAAACATCTCCACCCCCTGGACTTCCGACGGGCATATCGCCTATTATTTCGACTGCAACGGCCGGTATGATTCCGTGGACCGGGTGAAGAGGCTGCTCGAGTACGCCGACCGCATCGGTGCCCTGGAAAGGACGATCATCCTGGAAGAGCCCCTGGAGGAAAACGACCTGAGCAGCGTGGGTGATCTTAACGTCATGGTGGCGGCGGACGAGAGCGCCCATTCCCCGGAGGACGTGCGGGAACGCCTGGCCCTGGGGTACCGGGCCATCGCCCTCAAGCCCATCGCCAAGACCCTGTCCGTGACCTTCCGCATGATCGAGGAGGCCGGAAAAGCCGGCGCTTCGTTCTTCTGCGCCGACCTGACGGTGGGCCCGCTGCAGGCGGACGTGAACAAGTGCTTCGCCGCCAGGCTCAAATGCCTGCCCGGGCTCAAGCTCCCCGTGATGGAGAGCAACGGCTGGCAGAATTATAAAAACTGGGACCGGATGCGTGCCGCGCTGCCGGATCCCGACGCTCCCTGGACGAAGATGACCGGCGGCGGCGTGCCGCTGGACGCCCGCTTCTACGACGCGTCCGCCTGTATCTTTGAGGATCTGCCCGTTTACGAAGGCATCGCCGAAGGCCGACTGGTATAGAAGGAGAAGAGCATGAAACACGAAACATTCCATTACGGGACCCCGGAAGAGCTTGCGGCGCGGGCTGCGGAGCTGGGCGTCAGTATCCCCCTGTCCCCGGACACATCCGTCCTGCTGGAAGGCTTCGATCTGGGCGGGCGCCGGATCGCCAACCGGATCGCCTTTCAGGCGATGGAGGGCACCGACGGCACCGAAAAGGGAGCTCCCGGAGAAATGACCATCCGGCGATATGACCGTTTTTCCCGCGGAGGTCCCGGGGTGATCTGGTTCGAGGCCGTCGCCACAGTGCCCGAAGGCCGGGCCAGTGCCCACCAGCTGTGGATCACGCCGGACAACGTGGGAGAATTCCACCGCCTGACGGACCGGATGCGCGAAAACTGCCTGAAAGAGAACGGATATGAGCCGCTGATCGTCATGCAGGCCACCAATTCGGGCCGATACTCCAAGCCCCACGGCTATCCGGAGCCCATGATCCTGTATAACTGCCCGCCCCTGGAGGATACCCCCTGGCCGAAGGAGAGGATCCTCAAGGACGACGATCTCAAACGTTTCGAAGCAGCCTTCGGTATCGCCGCCGGCCTGGCGCAGGAAGCCGGTTTTGACGGGATGGACGTGAAGAGCTGCCACAGATATCTGGTGTGCGAGAGCCTGAGCGCTTTTACCCGTGAGGGCGAATACGGCGGCAGCTATGAGAACAGGACGCGCTTTATCAAAAACGCCTACCGAGCGGCCAAAGCGAATATCCGCGGGAACTCTTTCTTCCTGAGCAGCCGGCTGAATGCCTACGACGGGTTCCCCTATCCTTACGGCTTCGGCATCCAAAAGG
>CADCQZ010000050.1 GCA_902803675.1 uncultured Eubacteriales bacterium | reverse complement strand
TTTCTCTGCCCTTCCGGCAGTCACTGTTTGGGTGATGTCATCTTGTAAGATATTGCGAGGTATGGTATAATTATACGTGCTGTTCTTAAACAGTCCGTGGATAATCATGACCGGGAGGGCATATTCGTGAAGCAGACGAGGCAGTCCGCGATCCTCAACATCATCCAGAACCGCAGCATCGAGACCCAGGAAGAGCTGGCGGAGGCCCTTCGCGCCGAAGGGTATTCCATCACGCAGGCCACTGTGTCCCGGGACATCAAGCAGCTGCACCTGGTCAAGGCGCTCAACGCTTCCGGCACCTATCAGTACGCTCTCCCGGGGGAGAGGGACGCCGCCCTTTCCGACCGGTTCGTCCGGCTGTTCCTGGCGTCGGTGGTCAGTGTGGACTACGCCGGCAACATCATCGTGGTCAAGACCGTGTCCGGCTCCGCCAGCGCGGCGGGCGAGGCCATCGACAGTATGCGCCTTCAGGAGGTCCTGGGCACCATGGCGGGGGACAATACGGTGCTGGTGATCGTGCACGATCCCGCCGAGGCCGCTTCCGTCACGGAACATCTGCGGAGCCTGCTGCGTTAAGGAGGACCATGCTCAACCGTCTGGCAGTTAAAAATATCGCCCTGATCGATCAGTGCGCGCTTGATTTTGATGCCGGCCTCAACGTTTTCAGCGGTGAAACGGGGGCCGGCAAAAGCCTGATTGTGGACGCCGTGAGCCTGCTCATGGGCGGCAAGGCGGACAGGAGCCTCATCCGTGCGGGTGCCGACAAGGCCTACGTGGAGGGGCTGTTTTCCCTGACGGACTGCCCGCAGGCCCGGGAAAAACTGAAGCTCAACGAGCTGGACGCGGGGGACGAGGTGCTCCTCAGCCGGGAGATCACATCCTCCGGCCGCAATACCTGCCGGGTGGACGGCGTGCCGCTGAGCCTGACTGCCTACCAGGGGCTCACGGAGACACTGCTGGACCTGCACGGCCAGCACGCGCATCAGAGCCTCCTGAACGACAGGACCCACCTCAATTACCTGGACGGCTACGGGGACGAAAAGCATCAGCTCACGCTCCGCCAGGTCCAGGAGGCCTACGAAAAGTGGCACGCCTGCGAGAAAACGCTGAACGACCTCAGGCAGAAGGAAGCCGAGAAGGAGGAGCGCCAGATGCTCCTGGGCATGCGCCTGAAGGAGCTGGAGGCCCTGGACCCGAAGCCCGGGGAGGAAAGCCAGCTCCAACAGGAGCGGGACCGCTTCCGGGGCAGTGAGAAGCTGACGAGCCATACCGCCGCGGCGGACGACGATCTCTCCGAGGGCCTCGCCCGTCTCAAGTCCGCCATGGGGGCCCTGGAAAAGGCCGCCCAGGTGGACCCGGATCTGGAGGGCCTCTCCGGCCGCCTGAGTGACCTGTACTACGAGGCGGAGGACGTGAGCCTGGAGGTGTCCCGGTTCCGGGAGGGGCTCCAGTTCGACCCGGAACGGGAGGAAGAGGTGCTCCGCCGCCTGGACATGATCCGCAGGCTGTGCCGCAAGTACCGCGTGGACGCGGACGACCTGCCCGGTCTCCTTGAGGATACCCGGGAGGAGCTGCGGGGCCTGGACGCCCTGAGCGGCGATCTTGTGGACGCGGAGGCGGCGGAGAAAAAAGCCCGCGCGCGGTATGACGCCCGGGCCGGGGAGCTCTCCCGCAGCCGGGAGGATCTGGCGAAGCGCTTTGCCGCCGCCGTGGAAAAGCAGCTCAAGGACCTGAACATGGCCTCCTGCCGCTTCACCGCGGCCCTCATCCGGGGCAGGCCCCAGCGCACGGGGGACGAGACGGCCGTGTTCATGATCGCCGCGAACGCCGGGGAGGAGATGCACTCCCTGAGCCGGACAGCCAGCGGCGGCGAGCTCAGCCGCATCATGCTGGCCATCAAGGCGGCCGCCGCCATGAAGACCGGCGTGAACAGCATGGTGTTCGACGAGATCGACACGGGCATCTCCGGCCGCGCCGCTCAGGCGGCCGCCGAAAAGATGGCCCTCATCGCCCGCAGCCGCCAGGTGCTGTGCGTCACCCACCTGCAGCAGATCGCGGCGATGGCCGATCATCAGTACTACGTGGAGAAATACGAGCGGGACGGCCGCAGCTATTCCAGGGCGCGGCTGCTCACGCCCGAAGAGCGGGCCGGGGAGATCGCCCGGATGCTGGGCGGTGAAGAGTCGAGCGCGCTCAAGCACGCCGGCGAGATGCTGTCCGCCGCTGATAAATACAAGAAAAGTTTATAATCGGAGGTTCCATGAAGCTTTACCACAACTCCCGTTCGACCGCGTGCCGCAGGCCCGTCGGTCCGCTTCGTTCCGGCATGGACGTGACACTGAGGCTGCTGGGCTCCGCCGAGGCTCAGTCCGCCGACCTGAGGGTCTGGCGGGAGGGCCAGCTCTGCGTGATCCCCATGACGCGGGTGGACGAGGATATCTTTGAGGCGGTCCTGTCCGCGGAGAATCCGGGCCTGATCTGGTATGATTTCTGTGTGACGGGCCGGGACGGGGAGACCGTCTATTACGGCAACGCCGACGACGGCATGGGCGGCGAGGGCGTCCAGAAGTACGCTCCCCGCGCCTTCCAGATCACCGTTTACGACGGCATCTGGTCCACGCCGGACTATATGCGCCATGGTGTGATGTATCAGATCTTCCCGGACCGGTTCTTCAGATCCGCCGTGCCCGAGAAGACCCGGGAAGAGATCATGGTGCACGCCGACTGGTACGACAAGCCCGTGCTGATGCCCGAGAACGGCTGCGCCAACGTGGCGCGGGACTTCTTCGGCGGCGACCTGAAGGGCATCGCTCAAAAACTGCCCTACCTGAAGGATCTGGGGGTCACGGTGATCTACCTCAACCCCATCTTCAAGGCCCGCTCCAACCACCGGTACGATACCGGGGATTACACGAAGATCGACCCGATGCTGGGCACGGTGGAGGATTTCAACGCCCTGTGCGAAAAAGCGCGGGAAATGGGCATGCGGGTGATGCTGGACGGCGTGTTCAGCCACACGGGGGACGACTCCCGGTATTTCAACCGTTACGGGCACTATCCGGACAAGGGGGCCTGCCAGGGCAAGGACTCGCCCTACTACAAGTGGTTCACCTTCACCCATTACCCGGACCGGTACATGAGCTGGTGGGGCATCGATACCCTGCCCACCGTGAACAAGCACAACCGGGAATACGAGGCCTTCATCTGCGGGCAGGACGGCGTGGCCAGGCACTGGCTGCGGGAGGGCGCGTCGGCCTGGCGGCTGGACGTGGCGGACGAGCTGCCCATGCCCTTCCTGCGCCGGCTCAAGAAGGCCGTCATCAAAGAAAAGCCGGACAGCCTGCTCCTGGGCGAGGTGTGGGAGGACGCGAGCCACAAGGAAGCCTACGGCGAGACCCGCTGCTACTGCACCGGGGACACCCTGGACAGCGTGATGAACTACCCCCTGAGGGACGCGCTGATCGCCTTCCTCACCGGGCAGGGCACCTCGGCGGACCTGGCCAGGCTGATCTACAGCCAGCGGGAGAATTACCCCGCGCCCTTCTACTACAGCGTGATGAACCTCCTGGGCAGCCACGACCGGCCCCGGGCCATCAACATGCTGGCCGGGAAGAGCTTTGAGGACATGCCCTACCAGACCCGCGACCGTGCCGCGCTGACCGACGGGGAACTGGCCCTGGGCAAGGAGCGCTACCTGAAGGCGCTCCGGGCCGTGTGCGCTCTGCCCGGCATCCCCTGCGTGTACTACGGGGACGAGGCGGGCGTGTGGGGCGCGTCGGATCCCTGGTGCCGCGCCACCTATCCCTGGGGGAGGGAGGACAAGGCCTTCCTTGAAAAGGTGAGGGAGGTGCTGCGCTTCCGCCGGGATAATCCCGTGCTGCACACCGGCTTCGTGCATCTTCTGTGCCCGGACGCGGA
>CADCQZ010000049.1 GCA_902803675.1 uncultured Eubacteriales bacterium | reverse complement strand
TCCCGCGCTGGGTGCCCGTAGCTCAGTTGGATAGAGTGTCAGACTCCGACTCTGAAGGTCACAGGTTCGAATCCTGCCGGGCATACGTCAAAAAAGCCCTGTGAAGTGTCTCTTCACAGGACTTTTTCTTTGCCTCCGGGAGCCGTTTCCGGTCAGGAGGGCTGGTTCATAATGACGTTGACGTAGTTGTACGGAATCTCGATGCCCGCGCTGTTCAGCGCCCGGTTGACCCGGCAGTTGATGTCGTCCCGGACTTCTTCCGTATGGTAGACCGGGTCGTAGTAGACGGTCACGGCCATTTCCAGCCCGTTGGTATCATAGTTGATGAAATAGACGGGAGAATAATCCTCGCCCTCCCTGGGAATGGACATGGGGCTCTGCTCGATGGCGTCCCGGATCACTTCCTTCACCCGGCTGACGTTGGAATCCAGCCCGACGATATAGCGGAAATGGATGCTTCTCGTCTTGGTGTGGTGGCTCATGTTGGTGATCCGCCGGCTGTTGATCTCGCTGTTGGGAATCACGATCTTCAGCGTGTCGATTCCCTGCAGCACCACGTGCCGGATCGTGATGTCCTGGACGATGCCCGCCGTTCCGTCGTCCAGCTCAATCCGGTCGCCGATGTTGAACGGCTTGGTCGTGCTGATCATAAACCCGCAGAACATGTCGGACAGCACCGGCTTCGCCGCGAAACCGGCGATGGCAGCCACCACCGCGGTTCCCTGGAACAGCGAGTTGCCGAAGGATTTGGTCAGCGACGTGCTCATGATCACCCACTGCACCGCGATGAAGATGATGATGAACCGGATGGTCCTTTCCGCAAACCTCGTGTTGATGTCCTGGTGTTTGACCATCCATTTCTTCGCCAGTTTCCGCTCAAACCTCAGCAGCACAAACGCGATGAGAAATGCGATCCCGGCGTTGATGCCCAGTGATCCCCAGTCGGAGATCGCCGGATACTTTTTCAGGAATTCCTGTATCGCTTCCATATGTTACCTCTTGTCCTTGTCGATCAGTTCCAGGACGATCGTCGAAAGCACGGCAAACAGGAAGATAAAGACGCAGATCATGAACCAGTTGTCCAGAATGTTGTTCAGTGACGTCTCGTACTGTTTCTTGTAGGCGGCCTGGGCGGTCTTTTTCTGCACCAGGTCCTTGACCTTCTCCTCGCCCACCAGGTCCATCGCTTCGCCGATGGTCGTCTTCAGGGTAAAGCTCTTGTCCCGGTAATTCTTCAGCGCCTCGTTGCCCCGGATAAAGTCGGCCAGTTCCCCGAGGGTCACCGGCTTGTTCACCGCCTCGCCTGCGACGTCCTTGTCCTTCTTCAGCTCGTCCAGCACCTCCCCGAAGGTGAGCTCGCCCAGGACCTTCTGGTCCCGCAGATGAAGCGTGCTGTCGGCGCCGCTCACGATGTCCGCCACCTCCGCGACGGTAAAGGACTTCAGGACTTCCTTGTCCCTGTTCCGCTCGACAACGGGATTGTCCATCGCGTCAATCAGCTGCCCCACCGTGATCGTGTGCTCGATCTCCGTGCCCTTCATCCCGGCCAGCGTGTTCCATACAGCCGTCATGGGCATGTCGTTGTAGTTGCTCTGGGCCGCAAGCGCCTGGATACCGTAGTTGGAGATCGTAAGGCTGGACAGGGACTGGCTCCATGCGGGCAGCGGGATCACGCCGCCGGAAAAGACCAGCTGGAAAATCAGGATGAACGGCATCAGGGTCATGGCGCCCGTGGTGGTGTGGGAAATGCTGGAGAGGAACAGGCTCATCATGTCCGCGGCATAGGAGATCAGGAACATCGTGATGCCGATGTCCACCAGCATCCACGGGGTGATAAAGCCCTCCTTCGGAATCGGCACGCCCAGTCCCCGGAGCACAAACATGGTCAGGGCCGTCTGCGCGGCGCAGAGCATGAACTGATAAATCATGTGCGCCGCCACATAGGAAGATATATGCATGCCGGACCTGTGCTCCCGCTTGATGATGGCTCTCTCTCGGCATACGGACTGAATGGAATTGAAGCAGCCGTTCCAGATGGCTACGCAGGTCAGTGCAAAAGCGCCGATCAGGCTGCCTTCCATATTGACGAAAAACCGGTTGCGGATCACCATGCCCACCAGGCCGGCGATCACCGCAGCCATCGGCAGGACCTTCCAGTCGCTCTGGTTGATGAAGAAGCGGAGCTGCTTTCCGAGATAGATGAAAACCTGGCTGTTGCGTCCTTTATGCCGGATCCGGAACGCTTTTCTGGTTCGGGCCGTACTAGCTTCAGACATGCTGCACCTCCGCGTATTTCTTGATGAACTCATCCGCG